>NZ_MRYB01000020.1:0-18326 GCF_001921755.1 Psychrobacter sp. Rd 27.2
TCATAAATATCGCAACCGTCGTCAGCGCTATGATCTTAGAATGAAGCTGTTTGCTGGTATCATTAATTCCGAGCTTAATCTATGACTTTTGCAAGAGGTCTATTATGGTTATATTCCGCAATAATAAATACTTAAAGACAATCAGTGAGAAAAGTCAACTGTAAGTAAGCGCTTGAAAAAAAGTGTTCGGTCTTAACAAGCTGTGCCTAAGTAGGTTAACGCATATGTAGCCCACCGTTTAAGACCAAACATGATTTTTGATATAGTCATAGCAGTTTTATCTTAATTCACAATAGGCATAAATATATTTATAAAGAAATGCTACCAAGAGGTTTTTCCACCTAAGAAAATTCTAAAACTCTAACACCCTACCCAAAATCTTCCCTTAAAACCCTCGCCATATTCCTCTCAGCAAGCCCAGTGATAAATACATACGGATTGACCCCAGCGCTACCGGGGATTAATGAGCTGTCTTGCACATAGATGTTGCTATGTCCTTTGACGCGGCCAATCTCATCAGTCGCCAAGCCGAGCACACAGCCGCCTAGCGGGTGATAGCAAAAGTCATCACCGAAGCCTTTGGTAAACAGCAAGCTTGAAGTCGAGCCGCCATTTACTTTGGCGAGTTTGTCGATCAGCTCTTTAGCAGCGTTCACCGAATACTCGTTTTGCTCGCGTTTCCAGTTGAGCTTGACGGTTTTGCTGGCTTTATCATAGTAATAATTGCCGCGTTCAGGGTTGTCCGTAATGGCAAGATACAGCGTCGTCCACGTCTCAAGTCCGAGTGGTAGGGGCGCAAGCTCAGCAAAGATTTTATACTTAGAGCCGTCTCTGTCGCCGTCCCACATATTGATGCCCTTGACCGGAATGGTCGATTGGGTAGTGCCCGCGGCATGGACGAAATTGCGCCCCGTCATGATGTTGCCATTAGGACCCCAATGCTGGCCAATGTGTTTGTTTAGGTTATTCAGCTTGCCTTCGGCTTGGCTTTTGAGCAGTAGCTCTGAGGTGCCGGTACTACCAGCGTTGAGGAATAGTTTGTCGCAAGTGTAATGCTCGATACTAGCGATGTTATCGATGCCGCCTGTGGTATTAAGGACGTGAACTTCTAATCTGAGTTGCTCATTATCGAGCGCTTGGATGCTATTGACTTTGCGTAGGGTTTTTACCGTGACATTGCCCGTGGCTTCGGCGTCTTTTAGGTAGGTTAAATCAAGTGAAAACTTGCCAGCGTTATTGCCATAAATGACTTCACCGCCGAGTGCTGAGGCATAGACTTCGCCACGCGCTTCCTTTTGCATGTAATCAAAGTCATAGCTGTTGCCAAAAAACTCGGTTTTCATTCCTGCCTTTTCTGCTTGGCGTTCAGCGGCGCGAGTGAATTCGTAATGCTCGGATTCATTAAAAAACGACTCAGGAATTTGGCTGACTTTCAGGTTTTTCATGGCACGGGGAAAATAAGTATCGTACATCTCGTCACTATCTATCCACGGAAAGACGGTTTCAAAATGCGCGCGCCTTGGCTGGATAGCAATTGCGCCATTGACGATAGAGCCGCCGCCGTAGGCGCGTCCTGCAAAAACTTTCATCTCGTCATACTCAATCCAATCTAACACGCCTGGATACTTCCTGATAGGAATGGGAATCGGAATCGGGGCGTTTGGCATATTGCTAAACCAGCTTGAGCGTTTATCGGCGCTAATCATTTTGCAAAAGGTATCGTGCTCAGGCGTTCTGTCCCAGCGCATGCCCATCTCAAGTATCAGCACTTTATGCCCTTGCTCGCTCAAGCGCAGTGCCGATACCGCGCCGCCGTAGCCACTACCAATGATGATGTTAGGAAAGTGACCCGCTTGGGTGACGGTCGCAGGCAGTTTTGACTGCTTGGCGAGAGTTTGGCAACCGCTGATGGCTGCAGAGGTGCTGACGGCTCCCAGCCCTAAGCCCATGGCTTTGATAAGTTGACGACGCTGCATAAGTTTCCTGATGGTCTGATTTATCTAATGAACGAGAGTCTAGCAATATTACCTTACTTTATTATTTCTTGGCGACAGTTTGTGCGATGTCTGCCGTCTCAGTGACGTATCGTGCATGAAAAACGGTGCATGACGCGAGGATGGGTCAGTCAAATATACGATGCGACTTGACCTAGATGACAAGTTGGCTTAGAATTTGTTTCAATGTACTAGAACAAAGATACAACTAAATTTGTTAACCAAGTTTGTTACAGTCAAATCTGTTTTTAATGAGCAAAATCACGGCGTCATATTTAATAGATATAAGGGTTTACGATGACAACAAAAAACACCGCCAGCAGCCATACCACACAAAACCATAATACAAAAAACGTAACAGACAGCTACGGTCTGCACCAATCAATCTTGCCGAGTAATGACGGGCTGTATGGCGAGTTCGGCGGCAAAATCGCTCATCCTCAGCTGGCTCAAGCCATGAGTGAGATCGAAGCTGGGTTTCGCAATATCATCAAAGACGATGACTTTATCACTGAGATGCAGCGCTTGCGTGAGACGTATGTGGGCAGACCAAGTCCGATATTTCATGCTAGGCGACTAAGCGCACACTGCGGCGGCGCGCAGATTTATTTTAAGCGTGAAGACCTCAACCATACGGGCGCGCACAAGATCAACCACTGCCTAGGTGAAGTCTTACTCGCCAAAAAACTGGGCAAAACCAAAGTCATCGCCGAGACGGGCGCAGGCCAGCATGGGGTAGCACTAGCCACGGCCGCGGCGCTGATGGGCGTGGAGTGCGAGATACACATGGGTGTGGTCGATATCAAAAAGGAACATCCAAACGTTAGCCGTATGCGAATCTTGGGTGCCAATATCGTGCCTGTGTCACATGGGGCGGGGACGCTAAAAGAAGCGGTCGACAGTGCTTTTGAGACGTATCTCAATGAGCTGGACACCAGTATGTTTGCCATTGGTTCGGCGCTCGGGCCTGCGCCATATCCAGAAATCGTCAGCTACTTTCAGTCAGTGATTGGCCGTGAGGCACGCGTACAGTTTTTGGACGCTACTGGAAAACTGCCTGACAAAGTAGTCGCTTGTGTCGGCGGCGGCTCCAATGCCATTGGTCTTTTTAGCGGGTTTTTGGGTGATAACAGCGTAGAAAAAATAGGGGTCGAGCCTGCTGGCGAGGGGTTGGAGACGGCCAATCATGCTGCCACCATGACACTTGGAGTCAAAGGCGAGATTCATGGGTTTAAATGCTACGTGCTACTCGATAAAGACGGCGAGCCTGCGCCTGTGCATTCGATCGCTTCTGGTCTGGACTATCCAGGTGTCGGCCCGCAGCACTCACTCTTGAAGGATAACAATCTGGCCACTTATGAGTCGGCGACAGATGCAGAGTGCCTAGATGCATTTATGGCGCTATCGCGGCTTGAAGGCATCATACCTGCTCTAGAGACGGCACACGCCATCGCCTATGCGATGCGTGCGGCCAAAGACATGTCGCCTGATGAGACGATTTTGGTCAATTTATCAGGCCGCGGTGACAAAGATATTGATTTTGTCTTAGACAAAGTGGATTTGTCAAAATAACAATCAGATGTCGATATTTAATCGCTACTTACGCTATGTTCAATACGTCCTAAGCTGTTATCATTGCCATGTTTTATCACATGGCATTTTTTATGACTGCTAAGGCAGTCTCAGCGCTAACTAGGACGAACCCATGAGCAAACGCGATCTCATTATTTTTATCACGCTGTCGTTTATGTGGTCGCTGTCGTTTGTTTTTTATCGCATTGGCGTGCCTGAGTTTGGCTCATTAGCGTTTGCCAGTCTGCGGGTGATATTTGCTGGACTGGTGATGCTGGTGTTTGTCATGGTCAATAAGAAAAACCGTGACGGTCTGCGCGATCATTGGCAGCTGCTGGCGCTGGTTGGTATTTTTTCTGCGGCTCTGCCGTTTGTGTTGTTTTCTTTTTCTGCTCAGTCGGTCAATGCAGGAGTGTTGGCAGTGCTCAATGCCTCTGTGCCAATGATGAGCGGCTTTATCGCCAGTACTTTTTTTAAAGACCGGCTGTCCAAAAGACAAGTGCTGGGTTTGGTAATCGGCGTAATCGGAGTCGCTATTTTGATGAGCGAAAGCTTGTTTGCTGGCGGTGTCTCAGAGGCCGGATTGGCTAACGGTTTGTTGCCAATGGGCTATGCGCTACTTGCTTGTGTCGGCTATGCAGTCGGAGCCAATATCACCCGTCATTATTTATATAATGTCTCACCCGTGGCCATCACTGCAGGCTCGCTGATCATCGCCAGTATTTTGATGCTGCCTGTGGCTTTTTATGCGTTCCCTTATGATCAGAGCATCAGCGCCAAGGCGTGGGTGTCGGTGGTTTGTATAGGTGTCTTTTCTACAGCGATTGCCCTCATCTTTATGAACCAATTGATCAAAAACATCGGACCGACGCGGGCAACGAGCATCACTTTGGTGATTCCTATTTTTGCCATTATCTTGGGCTATGTGCTGCTGGGCGAGGCGCTAGATACCCGCGCCATCATTGGCTCGGTGGTGATATTAATCGGCACTTATCTGTCGCTTGAGTTGTCGGTTAAAAAACTGCTGAAATCCTAAACTCGCGCAGGCCATCTCATCGCTGAAAGGTAAGGACTTGCAGTCAAATACTAGCAGCCAAATACCATGTCAAGCCCGCGGCGGTGTGGTTAATTTGCGCCTCCGACCATGATCAGCTGAATAGGGAAGGTAATGATGTCAAAGGCTTTGGCAAGAGGCATCAGCGCCTTTAGCCTTTTTTCTTCTGCCAACGTGGTGTCTGGCTGATAATGATAAAACGTCAGGGCGAGAGGGGCAGCCGCTTTCACCAACTCTTATCGCAAAGTGCGGCGTGTCTTTTGTTGGCATGGGTTTAAAGGAAAAATACGCCAGATTGACATGATTTAGTATAGCTGTCAGCTCAGGGTCTTGGTTTGTGCTTTGCACCAGATAGCTGTGCTTTTCTCCTGCAAGCACAATCGCATTATCCACTCCTCCAATAGGCGCGCTAGGCTTACCAACAGCGATGAGTCTATAGGTCAGTTGCTCGACCGCGACCCATTTTGCATCTTCTTGTCGCATTAGCTGATAGTCGAGCTTTTCTGTCGCAAGACAGCCGCTCAAGGCCAACATAAGCCCCACACTGCAAGCCGCTGGAAAGTATTTTTTTGCAAGGTGTTTGCGATGCTTTGTTTGGGGCGCTGCGGTTGGCGTTTGCATGTTTTTTCTCTATTTGATCGATGTTTTTGATACGTTAAATACGCGATATTGCTACTATTTAATACGAATAAAACACCGTCTATTATTGGATGACGGCGTTGCTTTTATATTGATAAATGTTAGCTTTCGCTATTTAATCGAGAGACACACAAGCTAGGGATAGGACGGTTGTCTCGCGTTTTGTCCTATCTTAGCGTTTTTTACTGACAAAAGGATATTGTCATGACATCACTGCTATCTGCACGATTAGCTCGCACGGTTGCGACTTCTCGTTTTTCTTATTTTAATCAAGCCTCACGATATCTGTTGGCGGCCAGTAGTGTCACCGCACTGAGTCTGAGTTTAAGTATCAGCGCGGCGCATGCCGCTGGCCTAGAGTATAGCAAGCAGTCTGTTGCGCCGTTTTTTGAGCCGGGCAACTACGCTGAGCTGTCCTACGCCTATATCGATCCAAAAATCGAAGGCACCGATATCGCCGGCAACAAAATCGACGACATGATGGATGATTTTGACTTGCCTGGAGCGGCGATAAAAATTGCACCGACCACCAACACCGCGTTGGCGCTGATTTACGAAAAGCCTTTTGGAGTCGATACCAAATATCCAGCAGGCAATATATTTAATAATGAAATGGGGCCGACAGAGGCGCGCATCGAGACGACAGGTATCACGTTATTGGGCGGCGGTAAGGTAACCAACAATATCTGGCTGTATGGCGGGCTTGAGCACCAGACACTAAAGGGTAAGGTCACAGGCGCGCAGCCTGTGGGCATGACCACGGCGGTGGCGGAAGTGCTGGATCTGGTCGGTGCCGCGTTTGGCGTGCCGACTCTGGCGGAGTATAACAATCTGGTCGATAAGCAAAACAACGGCACCATTAGCGCAGCGGAAGCAGCAGCGTTAGAGACGGTCAATGGACTTGCCACGCCAGTGGCAGAAGCGCCGACCTATTATACGCTGGACTTTGAAGACAAAAGTACCCTCGCACCAGTACTGGGCATGGCTTATGAGATGCCCGAGATTGCCCTACGAGCGGCATTGACCTATCGCGCGCCTGCCAAGTATCAGGTGGCAGGGGTGGAGAATTTGCAAGTGATTTTGCCGCCTGCTGCTGGCGGTGATGGGATCACGCCCAGCCCTGCTACCGATGAGGTTGTCTTACCATTATCTGGTAAGTCAGAGGTAAAAATGCCGCAATCGCTCAACTTTGATTTTCAAACCGGCCTGAGTGAAAAATACCAGCTACTTGGGATGCTCAATGCGCGCTGGGTGGACTGGAGCGATTTTAGCGTGACGCCGCCGGTGGCTACCGTGGCCACACAAGAGCCGCTCGCCGCCTACAAAAAAGATGGCTACGCGGTTGGGGTGGCACTGGGTAAGCAGTTTAACCCACAGCTCTCAGGAGAGATTCGCGCAGGTTATGACCATGGCACTGGCGCACCGCTTAGCTTATTGGGGCCTTATGACGCCATCACCACCTTGGGACTGGGCGCACAGTATAAGCTTAGTGAGCAGTTGAGCGTTTCTGCCGGTGGCCAGTACATGTGGTTTGAGGGTGGCCCTGTCGATACCAAGGTCGATGGCCGTGTGGCAAATATCGACGACGGCACTGGCTACGCGCTAGGCATGAAGCTTGGCTATCACTTCTAGTGCTTTTTATGCAGCGGCTTGCGCGTCTATGCACACAATACCTGTCAAGCAGTCCTTGCTATCTACTGACTGCGGTAGCGCGAGGTGTAGAGCTCGGCTTAATTGATAGCGGGCGATGTTGTCTTTATTGGTGTCATCGCCGCCACGTTCACTGCTAGCAGGTATCGGATAGCTCTGCTGGCGCTCGCTCGCCGTCTGCTGCATAAATGCCAAAAAAGTCTGTGCGTCTTTTGCCAGCTGACTATTTGGACGGCTGGCCAGCTGCTGGAGCAGCCTATCATTTGTAGGCTGAGTCAGTGTTCGTATGTCATCATCTGTCCACCGCGTACGCTCTGAGCCAAAAAACAGTAGATATCGATATAGCGTAAACAACCGTTTGGCATCATCATAAAAATAGCTGTCAGGATAGCGCGTCATAAACTCCTCCCAAAACACCGCGCGCTCAACCACAGTATCAAAAGGTATGGTAATCGCGGCATCAAACCACAGCTTATGCTGGTTGTCCTGCGCCATACGCTGGATAAAATCACGCTGATCGTCTGGCAGATAAGGGGTAAATATCTCTGCCATGGTGGTCAGATTATGATGAAACTCAAAATTGCCTGCGCCGATATAGCGTACCTCGATATCAGAGCGGCCCATGACCAGACCAATGAGGTAGCGAACCCGTGGCGGTACTTGTTTTAGTTGTGCCACGGTGATTTTTTCGCCGAGCTCGACGGCATTCATCACTGTAAAAAACGCGGCGCTGTCGGCCGGACGATTAAACTGCAAAAAACGCTGATACATCGCTTGATACTCGATCAGCAGTTGCAGCACTTCGGTATTATTGGCGCTTGGTAAGCACGTTTGTATCTGGCGCTGCACCGTGTAGATGCTTTCTGCCTGACTTTTATGATCGATGGCGTTTATGGTGCCGTGTAGTTTGGTACAGATTAGCTGCTGTTTTAGAGTTTCTTCAGATAGCTCCACCAGTGCTTTGGTCAGCGCTTTTGGTGTTTTGGCTTCTGTCAGCTTGGGCGTGTCAGTAGTGGTCGGCACAGGGGCGCTTAGTGATTCGGTGGTTGGCGCATCCGCAGCGGTATCCTCCAATGGGGTGCTATCTGCTGCCGGTGGCTGACAAGCGCTGATGCCCACGCACAATAATCCAAGCGCCATACTGTATGCCAATTTGCTTTTTTGTCTAAACTGCATCCCCTTTATACTCCATCGCATGACATATCTATAGTCGATTCTAAGTAAAACAGATACATTATATGTCAACGTGGAACTGGTATAAATTTTCCTTGCGTGCTGTGCCTGCGCTGCTCGATGCTGCATAAAACTCATCCCAGTCCCACTGTATCGTTTTTATACTGAACTCACTATAGTGTACTTATCAGTTTTGCTAATCCGTTTATTTACTGGTTTGTTCACCCATGGCTTTATTGGTATCGGCGACAGGCATTTTACCCTTCGTTTGATTGCTAATATAGGGCGCAGAGCAGTATAGTACGCGTCATTGTGACATATTTATCCGAGGTTTTATCGTCATATCATTGAGCATGATTGGCTGCGTTGATTTGCTGCATCGGTGTGAGGGTAAGGGGTAAGATAGATGAAGACCAGAGGTGTTTTTGTTTGTAACGCTTGCTTGAATAAATCCATCCGCTCCCTATAAAGATAACGGTCGTTCAATATGACTTTTTATGTCTTTATTCGGTCGCAGCGCATATCGATACGCAGCGCACCGATACCATAATAAGTCTGCATGACAAAGCATTGAGCGATTTGATAGCGATGTATCTGACTTATTTAGCGTCGACTATAATCAGCAGCATAATAACGAACATTCACCAATAACGACAAACACCATAGGGCACAATATGGCACACGATAATTTATTTGAACCCGTAAGAATGGGCACCCAAACCCTAAAAAACCGTATCATGATGGCACCTCTGACCCGTCTGCGCGCAGTCGAGCCAGGCGATGTGCCGACCGCATTGGCAGGCGAGTATTATTCGCAGCGCGCAGGAGCAGGGCTGGTCATCACCGAAGCGACGCAGGTATCTTTTCAGGCCAAAGGCTATGCTGGCGCGCCTGGTATTCATACGCCAGATCAAGTCACCGCATGGAAAGCTGTGGTCGATAATGTCCATGCCAAAGGCGGCAAAATCGTCGTGCAGCTGTGGCACACAGGACTGGTCGCGCACAAAAGCGTGCAGCCAAATGGGCAAGCGCCGATCTCCGCCTCCGATGTCAAGGTCGGCGCTCGAACCTCACTACGTGATAGCAACGAGCAAGCGATCCGTGTGGAGACCACGCCACCGCGTCCAGCCACACTAGATGAGATAGAGCAAGTGATCAAAGACTTTGCGCAAGCGACAAAAAATGCCAAAGAAGCGGGGTTTGATGGGGTAGAGATTCATGGCGCTCATGGTTATCTGCTGCATCAGTTTTGGGTTGAGCAAACCAATAAGCGCGAAGATGCGTATGGTGGTAGTCGCGAAAACCGCGCGCGTTTGACGCTCGATGTCATCGATGCTTGTGTCGATGCATGGGACGCCGATCATGTCGGTATTCGTGTGTCACCGCAAGGCTCGTTTAATGGCGTAGATGCTGGCTACGATGAAGACGATAACATTTGGCTGATCGAGCAGATCAATGCGCGCGGCCTGATGTACCTACATATCTCAGAGCCTGATTGGGCGGGTGGCACGCCTTATACCGAAGGCTTCCGTCAGCGTATCCGCAAAGCGTTCGACAACATGATTATCGCAGCTGGCGGCTATACTGCCGAAAAAGCATCGCAAAATATTCAGGCTGGCTACATCGATGCGGTAGCATTTGGTCGTGACTATATTGCCAACCCCGACTTGGCCGAGCGTATCCGCCAAGCAGCGCCGCTCAACGAGCAGCATCCGCAGACTTTTTATGGTGGCGGCAGTGAAGGCTATACTGACTATGCGTTTTTGGCTAAAAAACAAGCCTAATGTAGCGATGATTAACTTTAAATCTTAAGCGTTAAAAAGCCGCTTTACATATTTGTAAAGCGGCTTTTTTATGAGAAATTCGATGTTAGGGCTTCGGTGTTTGTTAATCTTGACAGACCCTTTAGTTAGAGCGTGTCCTCATTTTTAGCCCATTTAGATGGCTATTGATTGAATTGAGATACGCCTTAGTATCGACGATATAGCGGTTATTAATATAGCGGCGATTGATACAGGGGTCATTGCCCAAAACGACCTGCTTGATAATCACGCAAGGTTTGATGCAGCTCCTCTTTGGTATTCATGACAAAGGGTCCGTGGGCTGCTACAGGCTCGCCGATAGGTTCACCGCTAAGTAACAGCAGTTTGGCAGAAGTTTCGACAGGCGTTTTTTTGACAGGCGCTTTGACAGGAGTAGCGGCCAGCTCGTCAGTGTGAGCGGCGAGAAGGCACAGCTCAATACGGTCATGAGTTGCCACTTGCTCCGCCGCCATCTCAGCGCAGTGCTGGGTTGGCGCGGCAAACTGTATCAAATGACCCGCACTGATGGCGGTGCCATTCACCAGCACCTCGCCTTCTTGTACCAGCAGGAGCACATTGTGGGTATCAGGGAGCTGTAGCGTCGTTGTGCCTGCATGATGTAGCGCGATGTCCCAGAGGTTGATGGGCGTAAAGGTACTGGCCGCCCCTTTGATACCTTGCCAATTACCAGCGATAATCGCCGCTGTGCCAATCACTGTTTGATGATTACTATCTGCTGTCAGCGTCACCATCGGCATGTCGGCGCGCTTGATGCTCTGATATTTTGGCGCTGTTAGTTTATGAGCGCTCGGCAGATTGACCCACAGCTGTACCATGCTAAAGAGCCCACCGCGCGCACCAAACGCCTCAGAGTGAAACTCCTCATGCGTGATTCCGCGCCCTGTGGTCATCCACTGGGCATCACCTGCCAAAATATCGCCGCGACCGCCGGTCGAGTCAGCGTGGCTGATCTCACCTGCATACGCGACAGTCACTGCCTCAAAGCCTTTGTGCGGATGTTGTCCGATGCCGTGCGGCTTGGTCTGATAATGAGGGTTTGGGGCAAAGGTGGTCGGTTGGCCATAGTCAAATAACAAAAACGGGTCAGTATGGCGATAGTTAATGTCGGAGTCATTATCCAAATGGTTGATTAAGGTTTTTACATAAAAACCATCACCTATCCAGTGCGGCGCTTTGTCACCATGAATATGTTTGATCGGACGCATGTATCACCTCATAAAAATAGTATATGGCTTATGCAGCATAACGGGAGCCAAGCGTCAGATGCCTAAATGTAGTATTATCTTACTGTATATTCAAAATAACACATATTATGCTTGTTTGAGTCATTATCTCACTGACGCAAGATTGGTTGGGTTGGGTTTTTTGCACAGAGCAAGAGCAGTGGAGGCATGATAATGCGGCTTATACCACTTATACTACCTCGCCGCATACATGGCCACTGGCCCACGCCCACTGAAAATTATAGCCGCCCAGCCAGCCGGTGACGTCTAGCACCTCACCGATAAAATATAAGCCCTCTTGCAAGTTGCTTTGCATGGTCTTTGATGATACCTCGTCGGTGGTCACCCCGCCGCGCGTGACCTCGGCGGTGCGGTAACCCTCGGTGCCAGAGGGTTTGAGCTGCCAGCCGTTGAGCGCCGCGCCCAGCTCCAGTAGCCGCTCGTCCTTGATATTGGCAAGCTCGGTTTCTTTGATATCATCCCACAGATGCGCTTGTAGGGCGGAGAGCAGTTTTTTGGGTAGCGGGCTGGTGGTATGGTCAGCCAAAACGGTACGAACCAGCTGGCGCGGATGGGATTTTTTATGAGCAAGCAGGAGTGCAGTCATATCAGTATCTGGCAGCAGGTTGATACGGATGGTTTCTCCAGTATGCCAATAGTTTGAAAGCTGAAGCATGGCAGGGCCTGAGAGCCCGCGATGGGTAAATAGTAGCGGCAGTCTAAAGGAGATGCGCTCATTGCTGGCAATCACCGGTAAGCTGATGCCTGCCAGTGAGCGGATAAGCTCGCCAGTCTGGTCGGTAAAGGTAAAAGGCACGAGGCTGGCATCGGTTGCCACCAGAGTATGACCAAACTGCTGCGCCAGCTCATAGCCAAGACCACTGGCACCCATCGTCGGAATCGACAAGCCGCCCGTTGCCACCACCAGCGACTCACAGCGGTAAGTGGTTTGTGGCAACGTGGGCGAGCTTGTGGCCTCTTTTCTTGCTTGCTTTTCTTTTTTACTCAGCGATCTGCTGGTGCTCAACTCAAAGCGTGCACTGTTGGCACTATCGATCGGTTTTACGCCATCAATCTGTGTACTAAGCTTGATATGCACACCGGCTGCCGCGCACTCATCTAACAGCATGGTCACGATGTCTTGGGCTGAGTCGTCACAAAACAACTGACCGTGCTCGCGCTCATGATAGGGAATATGGTGCGCCGCTACCATACCGATAAACTCCCAATTGGAATAACGGCTCAAGGCCGACTTACAAAAGTGCGGATTGTCGCCGATAAAATGGCTCGGCTCGACGACATAGTTGGTAAAATTGCAGCGTCCGCCTCCTGACATGAGGATTTTCTTGCCTGCTTTATTGGCATGGTCGAGCACCAGCACGCGGCGACCACGGCGGCCGGCGGTAAGTGCACAGTATAGACCGGACGCGCCCGCACCGATGATGATGACGTCGTAATGGGTAGCGTGGGAAGCGGGACGATGGTGACTCATGGGGATCTCATAAATAAAAAGGGGTGGGGGATGCGCGTGACGTCTAGATTAGCCCATATAAAGGGAAGCTAAACAGGTTAAGTGCTTAACAACAGTCAAAAACCCTCATCGGCAAAAAAAAGCCAATATAGGCGCGTGTCATCGCCGCTGGCGTGTAGCTATTGTCCATATTTCATACCAGGTTACAAGGATTAAATGTAATGGTGCAGTCGCGCGCCTGCAATAAGCAAGTATACGGCTGTACAGTGAAATTGTTATGAATGGGCGTTGATGCCTTGCAACCGTCCCGCTTATTTGTCAAACTAACACAGAGTGTCACACATTATGGAAGATGACCCTTATTGCTTGTACAGGCAGTCGCGCGCGGCGGTTTGTGCGAGTCATAATAATGAAAAAGGATGAATACTATGACGCAAAAATCATTTCCTGTTGCAGACGACTTTCTTGCCGCCGCCAATACCAGTGCGGAGCAATACCAAACAGACTACCAGCAATCTATCGAATCTCCTGAGAGTAATGATGCCTTTTGGGCACAGCGTGCCGAGCTGGTCGATTGGATAAAAAAACCCACCAAAATCAGCGACGTCAGCTATGATTTGGACGATTTTCGTATCAAATGGTTTGAAGACGGTCAGCTCAATATCTCTGTCAACTGTCTCGATCGTCATCTAAAGACCCATCCTTACAAGCCTGCCATCATTTGGGAAGGCGATCATCCGTCACAGCATAAAATCATCTCATTTAAAGAGCTGCACGAAGAAGTATGCCGGTTGGGCAATGCACTGCGCAAGCTGGGTGTCGAAAAAGGCGATCGAGTGACCCTATATATGCCGATGATACCAGAGGCGATGATCGGTATGCTGGCCTGTACCCGCATCGGTGCAGTACACTCTGTGGTATTTGGCGGTTTTTCTGCCGAGAGCTTGGGCAATCGCTTGGTCGATAGTCGCTCCAAAGTCATCATTACCGCAGACGAAGGCGTGCGTGGCAATAAACACACCCCGCTAAAAGCCAACGTCGATCGGGCGTTGGACATGGATGGCACCGACACGGTCACCAACGTCGTCGTCGTGCACCGTACTGGTAACTCAGTACCGATGAGTGGACGCCGTGATATTTGGTACCATACCTTAATCGATGGCGAGTCTGAGCATTGCGAGCCTGAAGTGATGAATGCCGAAGACCCGTTGTTTTTATTATACACCTCAGGCTCCACGGGTAAGCCCAAAGGCGTGCTGCACACCACAGGCGGCTATCTGACGTATGCCATCTCAACTTTTCGTGACGTGTTTGATGTCAAAGACGATGACGTCTATTGGTGTACGGCGGATGTCGGCTGGGTGACGGGGCATACTTATACCACTTATGCACCCCTTGCCAATGGTACGACGACCGTGATGTTTGAGGGGGTGCCTGAGTATCCAACGTGGGCGCGCATTGGTCATATCATTGATAAGCATGACGTGACGATTTTGTACACGGCGCCGACAGCGATTCGAGCGATGATGAAAGAGGGCGATGCCTTTGTCCGTGAGTCGGATCGCTCCAGCCTACGCCTGCTGGGTACGGTCGGTGAGCCAATCAACCCAGAGGCTTGGGACTGGTATTATCATATCGTTGGTAGTGGCAAATGCCCCATCGTCGATACATGGTGGCAGACTGAGACAGGCGGTATTCTCATGGCTCCCATACCAGGTACGGTCGCGCCCAAACCAGGGGCGGCGATGAACCCGCTATACGGTATCAAGCCAGAGATTGTCAATAGTGATGGCGAGGTTTTAGAAGGCGCTGCCGAAGGCAATCTGGCAATTAAGAGCAGCTGGCCGGGGCAGATGCGTACGATTTATAACGACCATGAGCGCTTTTTAAAGACATACTTTAGTGAGTACCCAGGTTATTACTTTACAGGGGACGGCGCGCAGCGCGACGAAGATGGACACTACTGGATCACCGGCCGTGTCGATGATGTGCTCAATGTCTCAGGCCATCGCTTAGGCACAGCGGAGATCGAAAGCGCAGTGGTGGCGCATCCGGCGACCGCTGAGGCGGCCATCGTCGGTATGCCGCATGAGGTACGCGGCATGGGGGTTTGTGCCTTTATTATCCTAAAATCTGGCGAGGCGGCCACAGAGTCGCTAAAAGCTGAGCTAAATCGCCATGTGCGTACAGAGATCGGCCCGATTGCCAATCTTGATGCCATCTATATCGTCGATGCACTGCCCAAAACCCGCTCAGGCAAGATCATGCGCCGTATCTTGCGTAATTTGGCTGCAGGGCAGTATGTGGGGTTGGGCGACTTATCCACGCTTGCCGACAGTTCAGTGATCAATCAGCTGGTTGAGGTGGTCAAGGCGGAACGCGGTGAGTAAGCGGGTAAATAAATAGTAATAATAGTATCAACAATAAAAAAAGCCATGTTATCGACGGTAGCATGGCTTTTTTACGTAGATGATATTGATATCAGCAGGTTTTAAGGGTTCAATAGCTTTTATGAGCCTCGCTGTTTGTATATGGCCTGTCTTCACATGACTGCCTGCACATGCTGGCTTACACACATTATTTTTGATCAAAATACCACAAGGCCGACTGTCGTTATGTCTGAGCACGCACTCCACTCTTGTCATCCTGCCGATACCACTGCACCGACCATCGCCATCATCGGTGGCGGGTTGACGGGACTGTTTACCGCCACTTTGTTGGAGCGTGCGTTTGGTCATACGCCTGCCGCCCAGCCGATGCCGCAGCTGACGATTTTTGAAAAATCACGCAGCGTGGGGCGATTGGCCACCCGATATCGCCGCGACAGCCAAACGCATAAAAACTGGCAATGGGCGTTTGGGGCGCAGTTTTTTACTGCAAAGACCGCCAGCTTTCAGCAGTTTATAGCGCCATGGCTCGACGTGGGTATGGTACAGCCGTGGTGTGCCAAGGTGATCGAGATGACCGCTGCCCATACGGCGGGCCAGCAGCCCTCTACCATAAAAAAAGAGCGCTGGAATACCGAGCAAGCCCGCTATATCAGTACCCCAAAGATGACCAGTTGGGGGCGCGCGCTGGCAGGCGAGCTACAGCACACCACCATGCGCTTTCAAACCCGTGTGGCACCACTGGCGCAGTACACTGAGCCAGTAGCTGATGAAAATAAGCAACAAACTAAGCAAAAGACTGAGCTGTTTGATGAAGCAGGCCATAGTCTTGGGCTATTTGACTGGGTGATCTGTACCGCGCCAAACGTGCAAGCGGGCGAGCTGATGGCTGGCAGTGGCTTTGACAAACAAGAGAGCATCAGCACTATCAAGATGCAAGCTTGCTACACGCTGATGCTCGGCTGGGATGAAGGGCAGGCGCTTCCTGCGGCGCTGACGGATGCAGACAGTGGCAGATGGGACGTCGCTTATGTCAATGATTCGATCATCGATAGGATATTTATAGAGCAGCGAAAACCTGCCCATGAAACGCTGCTACCGAGTATCACCATCCATGCCCGCAACGACTGGTCCGAGCAGCAGGTCGATGAAGAGATAGGGCCTGTACAAGCTGCGCTATTGACAGCAGCGCAGCATGCTTTGGGCTGGGATGATGCCTGTGCCCCCACACAGATCGACTGTCATCGCTGGCGCTATGCCGCGACGCGCTCCGATGCGCAAACCCCCGCCCAAGGCATACTCACTGATGCGTCTCGTCAATGGATCGTCAGTGGCGACTGGTGCGGGCAAGGCAATATCGAGAGCTGCTATCACATGGCGCAGCAGACAGTTGATGTGATCTGCGCCGCGCTTGCAGGGTGGTGCGTTGCTACCCCTTGATAATGACAGAGGGCGTTTATAATAATCGGCGCTGGGCGGGAGGCCCGTTGGTAATATCCAAGGAGGAGATGCTATGTTTGGATTCGATATAGACTTAGACCTCATGCAGTACCACTTTTTTCAATTGGGTATTGCCTTTATTTTATCATTGCCCATCGCGCTCAACCGCGAGATGAAAGACAACGGCGCGGGGCTGAGGACGTTTCCGCTAGTGACGATAGCCTCTTGTGCATTTATGCTGGTGGGTATGGATATCTATGAATCAGCAGGTGAGGCGAGGATTATGTATGCCATCATCACGGGTATGGGCTTTATCGGCGGCGGGGCGATATTTAAAAACGAGATGGGTTCAAAAGGCACTGCTACGGCGGCCAGCTTATGGAACACGGGCGCAATCGGTATTTCGGTGGCCTATGGTCGCTACGAGATTGCCATTATTCTGTCAGCGGTTGGTTTTTTGATTTTGCAGTTTTCTGAGCCCTTTAAGAGCAAAAAAGAAAAAGACACTCCATAATCTGCTGTAGAAAACCTACCAGCCAAAAAAAAGCCCACAGAGGAGGTGCTGTGGGCTGAGGAAAACTGGACAGGTAGCAAAATCGTGCTACAAGGCAGTGGTGGTGTCTTGTTGTTGTTATGCGGTTATTACGTGTTTTCATCGGCACTGCATGGCACTAAACACATCAGTAGTATGCTTAGAGGTACTGTACATGGCCGTTTTGGTTCTTATCTACAAAGAGCTCTAAAAAGATATCTTCAGTACTGGCTATACTTACTAAGATTAGGGCAATTATAATCCGTTCAATAGGCAGATATATTTACTTACATATTTAAGTGTACAAGTGTTTTCGTTTGCATGGCTATCATAACGCAACTGATGGTGATTTGGCTACGATTCGGCGATTTTGGTTACATGACATTACGTTTTATCTTTGGGGGCAGTATAAGAGATGGCATGACGGCTTGCCCGAAAAGTGCTAAGCTATCTGCCATTATTATGTCTATATAAAACTGGGTTTGCCATGACTGAGAGTACGCATTTGCATACGCAGGAACCACCAAGTAAGCAAAATACCAAAAGTATTTTTAACTTGCCAAACAATCTGACCATTGCTCGTATCTTAATGATTCCGCTGTTTGTAGCCATTGCTTACTGGCCGCCAGCGATGGGAATTGGCATGCCTGCCATCTCAGATAATGTCATCGCGCGGGTAGGGATGAGTGAGTTTAGCGATAGCTTATTGCGCCATTTATTATTGACGGGTGTGTTTATCTTAGCGGCGATTACCGATTGGCTCGATGGCTATTTTGCTCGTAAGCTCAATGTCACCTCAGCCTTTGGCCGCTTTTTGGACCCTGTCGCTGACAAGCTGATGGTGGCGGCAGCTTTGATTATCCTCGTGCAGTGGCACCCAAATATCATCATGGCCATCGCAGCGATTGTGATTATCTCGCGTGAAATCGCGGTATCGGCGCTACGTGAGTGGATGGCTGAGCTGGGCAAAAGCACCAGTGTGGCGGTCTCTTATGTCGGTAAGCTCAAGACCACCTTTCAGATGGTGGCGATTACCGTATTGCTGCTAAACTGGGAGTCGCTTGAAACCATTGGCTACGCGCTTATGGTGGCCGCCGTGGTTTTGACGCTATGGTCGATGATGATTTATCTAAAAGCGGCGTGGCCGTACCTCAAACAAAACGGCTGATATTTAACTGTGTCTATATATTTAACTGTGTCTATAAAGTCATCTACAGGTCAAAGACCCTAGTTTTTAATACTCGATATCAGCACATAATCCTCAAGACATCATACTTAACACCTAATACCATGTCTCGTCCTAAAATAGATTGATAGTTTTTTTGCTAAGTCAGATACCTTATGTATCTGGCTTTTTTACATTAAGCA
>NZ_MRYB01000021.1:0-17717 GCF_001921755.1 Psychrobacter sp. Rd 27.2
TCATAAATATCGCAACCGTCGTCAGCGCTATGATCTTAGAATGAAGCTGTTTGCTGGTATCATTAATTCCGAGCTTAGACTATGACTTTTGCAAGAGGTCTAATAATCATAACAGCGATTCTAATACAGAAACTAAACCACGCAGATTAATTCTATTTAATAAGTGTCTTATGGTTAGGATGGTTACCAAATCACGAATGTCTATTGTTCCACTACATATTCGTGGGGGAACAATAGAATACGAACTAGGTTCAGTGGGTGCCAATCTAATGTTGTCTACAAACGGACAGTTATTAAGCTCAGTTTTTATTCAAACTTGTGTTAATAAGATTTCAACTGAGCTTAATAGACGAGCTTCAAGTCGGCATTGAGAACTGCTTTTCTTCTCGTAACACTGCGCTAGGCCAGCGTTGTGTGATTGTTTTGCGTTTAGTGAAAAATCTTACACCATCTGGTCCATACATGGCAAGATCACCAAACAGTGAGCGCTTCCAGCCACCAAAGCTTTGAGAAGCTACGGGTACAGGTAGTGGAATATTTACACCGACCATGCCTACTTCAATGTTATCGACAAAATGACGCGCAGCTTCACCGTCGCGAGTATAAATACAAGTACCGTTACCATATTCATGATCGTTTATGAGCTGTATTGCCTCTGCCATGGTTTGAACCCTTATTACCTGTAAAACAGGACCAAAAATCTCGGCCTCATAGCTGTGCATCTGTTTGGTGACATGATCAATCAAAGTAGGGCCCACAAAGAATCCTTGCTCGTAGCCTTCTGGCGAGGCATTCGAGCCATCGATGACCAGCTCTGCACCTTGCTCAGCAGCACTTTTGATATAGCCTAAAATCTTAGATTTGTGGGCCTCTGTAATGACAGGACCAAAGTCGTTATTCTTGTCTGAATGTACACCAAACTTAAGCTCTTGAATAGCAGGCTGTAGTGCTGCAACCATCTTGTCAGCAATCTCATCACCGACTGCAACGGCGACAGAAAGAGCCATACAACGCTCACCTGATGAGCCAAAAGCAGCGCCTAACAAGGAAGTGACCACGTTGTCTAAGTCCGCATCTGGCATTACGATGGCATGGTTTTTTGCGCCGCCGAGCGCTTGACAACGTTTGCCTTGTGCAGCGGCTGTCGTATAGATATATTCAGCAATAGGAGTGGAGCCGACAAAGCTAACTGCTTTGACGTCTGGATGATGTAAAATAGCATCGACGGCTTCTTTACCTCCATTCACTACATTGATGACACCATCTGGCAGTCCTGCTTCTTTTAAAAGTTGTGCGATGAAAAGAGTGGAACTTGGATCACGCTCAGACGGTTTTAATACAAAGGTATTACCGCAAACGATGGCCATAGGGAACATCCATAATGGCACCATCACAGGGAAGTTGAAGGGAGTGATACCAGCCACTACTCCTAATGGGTGAAACTCACTCCAAGAGTCTATATTGGTAGCAACATTACGACTATGCTCACCCTTTAATAGCTCAGGCGCTCCACAAGCATATTCGACATTTTCAATACCACGCTGTAATTCACCGGCAGCATCATGCACAATTTTTCCATGCTCTTCACCAATTAATCTACAGATCTCATCAGCATTTTTCTCTAACAACTCTTTAAATTTGAACATGATTCTTGCACGTTTTACCGGTGGGGTTCTACTCCATGAGGGGAAGGCAGCTTCAGCAGCGGCTACTGCTTCGGCGATAGTTTTTTCACCACCCAAAGCAACCTGTTTACTTACTTCACCAGTAGAAGGGTTGTAAATTGGTTGTGTTTGACTTTCTTCATTAATTGCCTGACCATTAATAAAATGTCCGATAGTTTGCATAATATATTCCTTTTATAGCATTTAGTTTATACGTGGATTAAAAGTAAAATTTATTTTATTAGCTTTTCGAAACATCATCTGAGCTACTTTCTGCCCATAACAATGTATAAAGTTGAACCATTTCTTCCAAACTCGGTATTCGGGGGTTGTTGTTAGGTGAACCAGAGGAAAATGCTTGTTCACACATGGTATTTATTAGCGCATCAAAATCAGTTTTTTGAACTCCAAATTGTTCCAATGTAGGCACTTTGAGCTCGATATTGAGGTTTTTCAGATACGTAATCAAATTTATATTCGCTTGATTATCAGTATCATTAAAGCTCGCCACTCCTAATGCTCGTGCACAATCTGCATATCGTTCTGGAGTGCCTGATATGCCAAATTCAGTAATAGTTGGCAATAGCATCGCATTTGATAAACCATGCGGTACGTGAAAAAAAGCGCCAATCGGTCTGCTCATTCCATGCACCAAAGCCACCGATGAATTACAGAATGCAATACCAGCTAACGTAGAACCTAACATCATGGCTTCACGAGCATCCTCATCTTCGCCATTATGATAGGCCTTTTGTAGATTGGGCCCAATCAAACGTAATGCAGCTAAAGCCTGTTGATCACTATAAGCGTTACGTTTTTGACTGACATAAGCCTCTATAGCGTGAGTCATTGCATCAATGCCAGTATCAGCAGTGGTTCGAGGAGGCACACTCATAGTAAGGCTATAATCAATAATGGCGGCTATAGGCATAAATCCCATACCAACGCATAACAACTTTTCGTTATTTGTTTCATCAGTAATAATAGTAAATCGAGTAACCTCTGACCCTGTTCCGGCCGTAGTAGGTATCGCAATAATAGGTAAACCTGCTTCATTTACTTGACGAGGAAATTTATAGTCATTAATGACACCACCAAACTTCCCTAAAATTGAAATGGCTTTTGCGCTATCTATAGGACTACCACCACCTAAAGCAATCAAACCATCATATTCTTGGTGTCGTACCTGCTGCACCCCTGACTCAATAGAGCTTTCAGTAGGCTCAGGCATAGTATCTGAGAATACATCAGCTGTAATCTGAACCTCTTTCAAAATGGTTTGTAGTTTGTCCACATAACCCAGTTTAACCATCATCTCATCCGTAATGATGAGAGGCTTTTTAATACCCAAACTATCTAATATGGTCGGTAGCTTTTGACATGCATCGCGGCCTACCTCCATGATTCTTGGGAGAAGAATACTATGTGACATATTTAACTATCCTTGTGTTGATCACTATGTGTTTAATACTGTGCTAAAACGAACCTATCAATGTGCCTAAGGTGATTACTGCTATGAGAGCTAGTACAGGTACCGCAACAGCTACCACAAAAATATCTTTATAAGACTCTCTATGAGTGAGCTGACAAATTACGAGTAGAGTTATAACTGCACCATTATGAGGAAGAGCATCTAAACCACCTGATGCTATAGAAGCTACACGATGCATTAACTCGGGATTGATACCAAATTGAGAAGCTAACTGAAGATAGTTGTCCCCCATGGTATTGAGAGCAATACTTAGTCCACCAGACGCTGAGCCAGTAATACCCGCCATAACGTTGACGAAAACAGCTTCTGAAATTAGAGGATTTCCTGGAGACAAACCTAATAAGAATTCTTTAACAATTATGAATCCGGTTAAAGTAGCGATAACCGACCCATAACCAACTTCAGAGGCTGTATTAAAAATAGGAAGTAATGAACCAAGTGCACCCTCACTGAGCGATTCTTTTAGGTTTTTCCAACGCTTCCAATTAAGCAGAATCATCGCTCCACAAGACACTACTAAAGCTATAACAATAGCCCAGATCCCTAGCACCTTGGTTAGTGGGACAGCACCAAACTCTTCACTTGCTAGATAACTATTGTCCATACTGGGTAATAGCCATTTCGTGCAAATGAAGTTAATCAATATGACTAATATGATTGGTAGTAACGCCACCAGTAATGAAGGTTTAGAGCTACGATCGACTACAGCTAACTTATCATTATGATGTTGACCATAACCCTCTCCTGCATTTAGAGCTGTTTTAGTACGATAATTAAGCCAAATCATTCCGCCTACTAACATGATCAAGCCACCAATAGCACCAAGACCAGGGGCAGCAAAAGAATCTGTTTTGAAAAATGGCATAGGAATGGCATTTTGAATTGCCGGTGTCCCTGGTAAAGCGGTCATCGTGAAGGTCAAAGCACCCAAGGCGATAGCACCAGGAATAAGTCTTTTAGGGATGTTCAATTCGCGAAATAAAGCAGCAGCGATTGGGTATACAGCAAAGCCCACTACAAACAATGACACACCGCCGTAAGTCAAAATAGCACAAGCCATTACAATTGATAAAACGGCTTGTTTCTTACCGAGTTTAGTGACGAGTGACTCTGAGATGCTAAGTGCGGAACCTGAATCATCCATCAACTTACCAAATATAGCGCCTAGTAGAAAAAGCGGGAAGAAGCTGATGATGTATCCACCCAGACCTTTCATAAATACTTGCGTATAGACGCCTAGCATCGTATTAGCCTCACCACTTAAAAGCACAGCAAGCATTGCTAGCAAAGGCGCTAACAAAATCACGCTATGACCACGGTAGGCCAAATACATTAATAACCCTAACGACAGCAAAATGGGCAATAAACTTATCATATGCACTCCCTGTGCTATATATACATAAAATCCATTTCATTATTTTCACATAACGATAAAATTTATATCGTTATGTGAAAATAACAGAATATTTTTATAATGACAAGCCTTAAATCATTAAATATTATCTTTATAATGATTAGAGACATCAGAAGTCATATGACGAAGGAGTTACAAAGGTATGAGTAACACTAAAAAGAAGGGTTCAAGTGTTGAGCGAGTTTTGCAGATTGTAGAAATCCTAGCGAGGTCGCAAAGACCAATGAGCGTTAGCGACTTAGCAGACACATTGGATGTACCTATACCTAGTATGTACAGATTATTAGATCAGCTACAAAATATTGGGTTCGTACAATTAGACCTGCCTGGGAAAGTAACCGCTGGGAAAAGAACATATAAGTTAGCTATGGATCTATTACAGAATAATCATTTTAAAATTGAAAGACTTGCAATATTACAGCAGCTGTCAGCACAAATAGGAGAAACCGTAGGTATTGCGATTATGAAAGATCTAGATGTAGTTTATATAGATCGCGTCTTGTCTGATTGGCCGCTTCAAATATATCTGCCAGTAGGAACTCATGTACCGATTTGGGCAAGTGCAAGTGGTAAGTTATTCTTATCACAACTATCCAATGCAAAATGCGAGCGTATCATTAATAAAATATCGATACATGCATTAACTACTAATACGCAAACAGATAAAAAGCAATTGATGAAAACGATTGCTAAGACGCGGGACACTAGAATAGGGATAGATAACGAAGAGTTTATTCCTGGCATGGTTGCTTGTGCTGTACTTATTCCCAATGATGAAAACAAGACGTTTGCTACAGTGTTTACCCATGGGCCAACTGTAAGAAAAAGTTTAGATGAGCTTTTAGAGTATATCCCTATGATGCGAGAAGCTGCTCTCGAGCTATCCGCCACCTTTAAACAGAACTATGAATAAAATTAACAGCAGTGCTTCTTATTTATTATACCCATCAGCTCATGGTGTCTATGTTGACTATATTGAGCCTGGCTGTCCTTATCAGAACGCTTACATTGAAAGGTTTAATCGCAGTTATCGCAATGAGGTTTTAGATTGCTACCTTTTCAACAATTTAAACGAGGTCAATATGCTGACTGAAGACTGGATCAAGGTTTATAACACCGAAAGACCCCATGATTCACTTAATGATATGACACCTGCTGAGTACGAGACCATCCCAGATTCTGTGTAACTGACGTTTAGATTAAATACTTACACAAAATTTAGGAAGGTCTCCCAGATTCTTATCAAAGACTTCATCATCTATTATTCGCCAAACGGCAACTTGCTGATGGTCTTTGGTGGTGACTAGATTTAAAGTTTGTTCAATCATTGCTTGAGGTCTCATATCCTTATGATGTTTATTTGCTTCAAACCCAGTTACTTTACACTTAGCGGTTTAATTAAGCTACTTACTTGAGCTATTTGCTTCAGTTATTAGGCTTGGCTACTTACTCAACTTCAATATTCTAAAGGCGCCCTGAATAACTAAAGCAAATACGATGCTACCAATAATCAAATCAGGCGTACTAGAGTGTAACCAATTAACCAAAATCCCTGCAACAATTACCCCTAAATTGATAATGACATCGTTTGAAGTGAAAATCATACTGGCCTGCATATGAGCTTCTTCTTTGCTTTTCGATTTCTGTAGTAAATAGAGGCAAATCGAGTTTGCAATTAGCGCAAGAATCGATATAACAATCATGGTAGAAAAGTCAGGTAACTGCTCATTGCCAAAAAAACGTCTTAGCACTTCTAAAAAACCAAGAATCGCTAGCGTAATTTGAAAATATCCGGCAATTCTGGCAATTCGTTTTTTCTTAATGACCGTTCCACCGACCGCAAATAAGCTAATTCCGTATACGAAGCTATCTGCTAACATATCTAAGCTGTCGGCGACCAACCCCATTGAACGAGAAATCAGTCCCGTGCTCATTTCAATAATAAAGAAAGCAAAGTTAATGACGAGCACTATCCATAGTAGCTTTCTTTGCTTAGCATCTTTTTTGTGACTAGAGTCAGTATCAGTTTTAAAATTATTGTTGGGATCGGAAGGGTCAATGGTTTCGGTCGAGAGTAGGGTGTCACCTAAATTTAGGTCATGAATAGCCGTTTCTATCCCTTCTACATTGCTATGATGAAACACAGTTAATTTACGGTTAGGAATGTCGAACTCAAGATGTTGAATATCCGAGTCGCCCTCTAATTTCATTCGGATTAGGTTTTCCTCCGAAGGACAATCCATCTTCGATATTTTAAAAGTTGTTTTATTCATAGCTAGATTTATATCCGGGTGGTGGTTCAAAAAGTAGGCTGGAAAAAAACAGGCTGAGAAATTGATAAATAGTGAAATGCAAATAACACTATACATCAAATGCCCAGCCTGTCTAAGTGACAATATAAAGAAAAATGGTTTCAAAAGCTATACCCTAAGGGAACCAGCTATTTCACCCTTCAAACCTATTAACAGACCACTTAAAACAGACTGGTATAATGGAACCACTTATAACAGACTATTTTAGGTGTTTATGTTTATTAGAGCGTATCTAACCCCAGTTCGGGATAAGCCACATTGTAACTCATTGATACTATTTACAATGTTGCTACCTGTCCCTGCTGAGGCATATTTTTGATGGTGGGTTTATAGGGAAACCAGCAATAAGCAATTAAACCTGACAGCAAGTTTGTGATAAACCCCGTGACACTACGATGGCGTGAGTGTTCGATTTGGCACAAGTTTTTAAGCTCCCCAAACACCGTTTCAACCAAAGAGCGATGATTGAGTAGTGCCTCATCCATAGGCTCAAGTAATTGGGGCTTCATATTACGCCGAAGTTTGGTTATCAACGTGGTATCACTGTGTTTTGTGAGCCACTCGTTTAGGGCTTTACTGATGTATCCTCTATCACCAAACACCTTGCCAAACACAGGTGTTGCCATATCCTTAACAGGCACTCTGTCATCCGTATTACCCGCAGTGACTTTAACAGATACAAGCTCGCCCTTATGATTGATAATGGCGTGCAGCTTAAAGCCATAGAACCAGCCCATGCTGCTTTTGCCTCAGGTTGCAAGTCCCTTAAAGACTTTATGACGGTAGATACGCTTGTTATGACAAACTGCTATCTTGGTTGAATCAATATAGCTGATACCCGTACAGTCGCCCATCATGCTTTGCAAGTAGCTGCACAGTGGCATGATACTGCGCGGCACAAGCTCTATAAATCGCGAGTAGCTCGGCAGATTTGGAAACGCCCGTTTCATCATGCCAAGCATATGGTGGTAGTAAAAAGACTTAAACTGTCGATACCGCAGTTGATGAAACAGTACCAAGATGGTCATAATCTCTGCTACACTTATCTGGCATGCTCTTAGCCGTTGACGGCCCGTTGCGATTAAATGAGCGTCAAACTCAGGTTTGAATTGCTGATAAAAGTCGTCAATATGGCAGTATAGTTCGGTTAGGTTGTCCATGTAAGAAGTCCTTTTTGCTTAAGTGGTCTTGGTAAACTTACTTTAGCAACTTCGGACTTCTTTTTTTATCTTTTTTTTGAGCCCTTATCCCGAACTGGGGTTATCTACGAGCGTCAACCAAAGAACAAGACGCTAAACGTGCCAAAAGCGAACTCATAGCATTTGCCAACGATCATGGCCACAAAATTGCTGCCTTCTATGTCGAAAACGAATCAGGCGCTATCTTGGCGCGACCAAAGCTTATGCAGCTGATTGAAGATGCTCATAAGGGCGATGTGATCTTAGTTGAGCAAATTGATCGCTTAGCACGTTTGAATCAAGCTGATTGGGATACGCTTAAAAGAATGCTGTCAGAAAAAAAGCTCTCTATCGTATCAAAAGAGCTGCCGACCTCATATATGGCGCTTCAATCTGAAAGCAGCACTGAATTTATGAGCAGTGTATTGCAGGCCATTAACTCGATGATGCTGGATATGCTCGCAGCCATTGCTCGAAAAGATTATGAGGATCGCCGTAACCGTCAGATACAAGGTATGACCAAGTGCTCACGGCATCTGATCGCTGATGTGGCCAAGGAAAGACCGAAGATGCTCAGTAGTCATTAAGTGGTTCCAATATAGTAGTCTACTATGAGTAGTCTATTAATGGATTAATGAGCCTTTTTAGAGGGTTCCGCTGGGTTATAGATCGCTAAGACCGGTGTGGTTTGATTTTTATCATCAGGCTGCGTAATCAAAATTTCCCAAGTTCAACTGTACGGATTTGACAGCAGGGGTCATAGAGAGTGGGATGAATTTCATAATAGAAAATACATTTACGATTGAACCTATCCAAAACTTAATTACTGCATCTACTGCAGCATTAGGTTGTGGACTACTCATTGGTCTAGAAAGAGAGCGTAGCAAACAACGTGAAAATCAACACAGCTTTGCAGGTATTAGATCTTTTGCAATTTGCTCTTTATTAGGGGCAATTTGCTTTGCTTTCAGTTTATTTATGGGGCTCATAGGAGCATTGATAGTAGGTGGTATAAGTATCATCTCTACTAATAAACAAATTGAAGATCCAGGTGTAACCACTGAACTTGCTTTTATACTCACCTATTTTATAGGCGGACTATGTTTATGGCATATTCCTTATGCAGCGGCACTTACAGTCGTCCTTACTTTCCTTCTAGTGACAAAGCATTCAATGCATGGAGTAGCGGTTAGATGGATTACTGAGCGTGAATTTAAAGATGGTATCTTTTTACTGGCCTTGCTTTTAATTGCACTTCCTTTAACCCCCAATAGGGATCTTTGGGGTTCAGTACTAAATCCTTATATTATTTTAAAATTATTGATATTGATTTTAACCATTCAAGCACTAGCACATATGGCAAAGAGGCTTTTACCATCACGCCACGCCATGTTTTTATCTGCTTTAGCATCAGGATTTATATCCAGTACAGCCACGATTGCAAGCCTTGGAATAGAAGTTCGTCAGGGTCGTGCAGATGCAAAAGAAAATGCTGGAGCTGCGCTTATATCATGTGTCGCAACAGTGGTACAGCTTCTTATTATTGTTGCAGGTGTAAGTTTTAGCTGGCTTAAAATTTTATTATTCCCCTCTATTATTGCCATGATAGTTTTAATTATTCCTGGGATATGGTTGATGAGAAAAGCTCGATCCGAAGAGAAAGCTAAGTTAACTGATACACCCATGTTTAGTTTAAAAGAGGCAGGTATCATTGTAGTCACACTTACTATTATTCAAGTACTTGTTTATGGTTTAAGTTTATGGCTGGGTGACGCCGGTCTTATCGCAGGAACCGTACTGAGTTCTATGTTTGAGGTGCATGCAGCAATGGCTGCTGTAGTCATGCAAGGGAACCCAACTAACCCTATTTTATTGCTCGCCTTATTATTGGGTTTAGCGACACATGCAATTTCTAAATCAATTAATGCGGCAATTACGGGTGGTTTTCAATACGCACTTGCTTTTGTTCCAATCCAAATTATTCATATGATTGTTTTAATTATCTTGATATATACTATGACAAATAATTAAAAAAAACTCAATGAGTAAGGCTCATTCACCCGCTTTAGAAACCGATTTTCGGCCTTGTTGATGGTATAAAAGAATTATAAAAACAACAAGTCATACGAATTAATAGCTACGACCGATAGTTTCGCTTCAAACAAGAGATGCTGTATAAAAAAGCCAGGTAACTTGGGTTGCCTGGCTTTTTTGCATCTATGGCTTTTATCTGAAATATAGCTGAAAGATTAGGCAATAAAGAATATACATATTGATATATAAATAAAAGTTGATTACTATTGTTGCCTAAATTTAATATCCTTACTAGCAGTGTTGTATAGGCCAGTTTTTATCAATGCTATATCGCTTCCACACCTTATAATCGAGATTGAGATGAAAATATATAATAAAAAAATAGCACTGGCTTTGGGCTTCTGTGGCGTATTTGCGACATTACCTGCTGTAGCTGCATTGCAGAGTTTTGAGGTAGAGAATAACAATGACATTAAATGTGGCTATAAAAATGATAACGGGAAGATTGTTGTATCTGCAAAATATTATAGTTGTGGGGATTTTTCAGAAGGTATGGCTCGTGTCTCATTAATGAAAATGGGCACAGTTAAAGGTTACGATGGCGTTGAGGATTATGAAGACTATTTATACATGCAAGGCTACATCAATGAAGATGGCAAACTGGTCATACCGGTTGAACATCAAGCACCGCTTTTTTATGGCGTGATTATTGACTATCGTGACTTTAAAGAAGGTTTGGTTGCCGTCTACAAAAACGGCAAATATGGCTATATGAATAAAACGGGTAAAATGGTTATACTTTATGCTTACCAAACGGCAGGTGATTTCAGTGACGGTAGAGTAGTCGTCAGCAAAGATGATAAGTATGGCGTCATCGATAAAATAGGTAAGACCGTAGTGCCGTTTAAATTCAATTGGTTAGACGATTACTATGAAGGTCTGGCTAGATATAATACCTCGGTGCAGGGTGACGATGAGGGTAAGATTGGCTTCGTTGACAAGTCTGGCAATATAGCAATCCCTGCTAAATGGGATGAGGCCATGGAATTCTCTGAAGGACTGGCTGCTGTAAAAGTTGGAGCATATAACAACGGCAAATGGGGTGTTATAGATAAGACTGGCAAGGTTGTTGTCTCACCAAAATATGATATGGCTTATATTGAGCCGATGGGAGATGCTGAAGACGTCGATGGTGGTCGCTATGAAGGTGGGAAGTTAGATGTTTATAATCTGAACACTAAAGGCGCTAATGCCTATAACGATGGCTATGACAGTATCACTCGCTATACCTTAGATCGCCAAGGCAAGGTACTCACTAAAAAGACTTATGCAGACTGGAATGAGATGGACGAAGAGCGTTATCCACAAAATTATCAGTGATTCTATAAAGGTTTGTAGAGCCATTTAATCTAAATTGAGAGAAAACTTATTATGTTAAAAAAAACGAGCCTAATGTTCGCGGCATCTTTGGTTATTTTGGGGCTATCTTCTACTTCTAATGCAGCACCTAAAACGAAATACGGTGTGACAGTGGTTGAATGTGACTTTGATTATGAAGATGAAGAGTTTTGTACTGATAGCCGCTTAAAAAGCTACGCAAAGGTGATAAAAGAGCGCAAGCCTAACTTTGATGGTAATAAGATTATTTATATCTTTGAAACAAATGCCACAGGTTACGTGAACAAGAAACCATATCGATTGGTTGTTATTGACCCTGCTAAGAAGAAAGTCATGCCTTTTGGTTATGCCTTATCAGCTGCCAGCGGTAGTGGAGGCAAGGCGGTAGCCGTGAATAATAGAGGCGATACTATGCACTATGATTTTACTCTTAAATCCAACCGCTTTTGTTTCTCGGGCGATATTGATGCTTACAGAAATTCCTACGGCTATCAAGACGGGCCTTTTTGTTTTAAATATGATAAGACTGAGCAAGACTTGGTGAGAGAGTATTAGGTTTATTTTTATATATATTATCGAGCCTTTCCTAAAAACTGTGTAACTGCTTATAGCAATGACGACTCAATCTGACATTAAGAAACTAGCTGAACAAATAGCTCGATTAGTCTGCTTTGTTTATACCAACTTAGTTTACTCTTTCTCATAGTGCTATCCTAAATAATTTTACTTATCTAGGACAGCCCCAAAATAAATTAATGAGCTACTGGACAAAAAAACAAGCCGCTTCATGCGGCTTATTTTTTATCACCGCTCAATGAACTCGAGCAGTAGCGATCTTACTCTCAAGCCACTGAGCAACTTCACTTTCAACCCAAGCCACACGTCCCTTTGATAATTTTACCTGAACAGGGAAGGTAGGGTCATAACGGTTTGATCTTCTATCAAGCATATCGTAAATGGTAGTTCTGCTAAGCCCTGTATAGTGTACAACTTGCTTTAGCGGGAGCATACGCGGTATTTGTGGCACGCTTGGCGTTAATGCGTTTGGTTGGGTGTTTGCGTTTAATAGTTCCATGATTATCTCCTTATAAGTTAATGAGAGCGTCATCTCTCATACAGTTAGGGAGTCCTATATTTTTTTACGGCATCCTATACGGTCCGTCCTCTAGTCTTTTTTTGAAGAAATAAAAAAAGGAGCTAAATAGTCAGCTCCTTTTTATGTCACATCTCTAGCCTGTTGGTTTTAGCTCACTGCTGTCACGCTTTTTCGTAAGCCATGCTCAATGCTACTTACGTTATGAGCGGCTAGCCCATTCTGATCATTTCTTTGTTGTCTATTGCTTACGTCATCTGTCTGCATGGGATAAAATTCTTCGACCACATCAAGTAGACCATCGCTATCGATTTCAAAACATGAATTAACATAGCCTTGCTTTGCTGCTGCCTCTAATGCTGCTTGATCAAAGCCGTGTTCACACAGCTCTGCATCAATCACTCCAGCATGTTGTACCGCATCTTTGAGCGTTACCCCATCACGCAGCGTTAAATCCACAAAGTAAATCGGTGTGCGATAGCTTTGCGTGGTGCTTTTACCTCTCAAGGTTAATTGCAGTGGCAGACAAGATAGCTTATTGCCTGATACCGCAGCAAAGTAGCTTAAGCGTGCGGCAAGCGTTCTAATACTATTAAAGCCTGTGGTGCGAAAGATAAAGGTGCCTAGTTCATCGTCTTCACTAAGATTAACGTAGAGCCTGCCATAAGGCTTACAAGCACCCCCTTGCGCTAGTGGACAGCGATCAGGTGATGGGCATGGTAGTGTTTCCACGCCATTATTGGTTCGGCGCTGACATTGCTCACCGTCACCCACACATAGCGGTCTGCCCGTTTGTCTATCAAATAGCGTGTACTCAGCTCGTAGGTTTAATTCTGGATCATTGAACAGCATACGTACAGGTATTTGTCTAAGCTTACCGTCATTATTTGCACGTAGTTTTTCGTCTAGTGGATGATTGATCCATCCGTCTTTATTTTGTACTTGGCTAGTGATAGTGAATTGATCGTCTTTGGCAGGCAGACGCTTGCCGTCTTTTTGAACAACACGTCCAATGCTGATACGACCTAATACTGGTGGGGTTATGGTGAGACCTTTAATCATGGTGATATTCCTTATATGTTTTAGTTAGCCATAAAAAAGCCCACCTTTGATAGATGGGCGGTTATGCGCTAGATTTGGTTTGTGTGTGTTGATTAGAATAGATAGCAGGTTAATCGTTTAAGACAACAAAACGACGACTACCCTGACGGGTTTTACTGAACTGAGTGAGTAGCTCAGGATGGGTTTTGATCACCGCCTTGGTATCTAAGCTTACGCTGTCCTTGGATCGTTTCCACGAGATAGCCCCTTTATCGAAAACCGCCACCTCATGGTCTTTGATCAGGCTTTGTAGCTGATGCTTTACCTGATCATGACGCTGCTCTAACTCTTGCATGTAATCACGGTAGCTCAGCAATTGCTCAAATAGCTTGTTAGCGCCAGTATCATCTTTAAAGTCAATTTTGCTGTTAGGCTCAGGTTTGGGATAAAGCTGTTTTAGTGCTCGAGCTGCGGATTCACTATGATCAGGGATTGGTGGCGTGTCGGTTTCCACGTATTGCCAGAATAACCTTTCATGCTCCATGATGGACTCAATCAAGCGCTCGTCACGCTCAACTTTATAAATCTTCGCCTCATGACCGCAAAGCAGCACACAGATATGCGCTGCGGTTTTGCCAGTGACCGCTAGCTGATGCTGTACTTGGCAAGTGACATATAAGGGTACGCCATGCTTCCACAGCTTAGCGCCATGCTCACCAACCGTTTTACACTCAAGTATTTGTACTTCATCACTGCCAACCACCGAGTAATCTAAATTAGCCAGCATAAAGTGGTTGTCAGGATCAGGATGCTGCAAGATCGCGTTAATGCGTCGCACCTTATTGCCAGTGTGCTTTTGATAATATTTAGCCACCATTGGTTCTAAGGTGTTACCCCAATACAGTGGCGCATAACCATCAGCACCTTCATCAATATTTGATGCCATACGTCCAGTCTTAATCATCCATAATTCAAGCATGGATAGAAAGGGGTGGATACCACAAGCGGCAGCGGCATCAGAGCTGCCAATGCCTTGCTTGCGAATTTCAAGCCATTTGTCATGGCTTAAGTTTTTGGTGTTGACCAAACGCTTAGGGGTGGTTGATATCTTTGCTTGAGTAGGTTTACCGACCGCTTCATTTTGCTTTAGCGCTAGCTCTGCTGGTTTGCCCTTGGTTTTAGGCTTAGTAGTTCGTGATGCTTTACCCTTAACGGTGGCACGTTTAAGTCTTGGCTGAGTGGTAGTTTTATTGTTTAATGCGATCATGTTCATAGTGAACTCCTTCGTTAGATTTATTATTAATAAGTAATGCAGTGCTTTGTTTGATTGACGGCATAAAAAAACCACGCTCAAAGGCGTGGTTGATTCATTGAGTAAACAAAGTCATTAAGAGATTAAGCAATTAAGCGCAGCGCTTCATCTAAGCTTTTATCTTTAAGTTTAGCCCCTGCACCGAACCAAGCTGAGTCTAAGCGATGATCCCTCGACATGGCACGGCGTTCATGATCGACAAACTCTGTCATAGCAGACAGCAGGCCATAAGCGGTATCTTTGGCAGATGCTAAGTCCGCACCGCGACCCTGACCGTTAAACATCGTCATCACCTGATTCATGGCGCGAGCATTAGGCACCGCTTCTTTCTCCTTCTTAGCGGTATTAAACAGAATAAGGCCATCGTCTTTGACATCGTTAAACACGCGGTTTAAATAATTAGCGGCTTCTGCTTGCGTCACTCGTCTGTTGGTGAGCTGCTTCATCTCATAATTAAAGTCATCCCACTGACTGACAGATACGCCTAATTGCTGTTTGACTTTATCGGCATCAAAGGTGGTACTGTGCGGAACTTTCACCACCCCGCCGCTACCATCAGCAAGACTGATTGCTAAGGTGTTATTACACACCACACGGATATTGGTAAACTGCGCTGTGGTCGCAAGCGTCCCATCACAAGCGGTTGCTAGAAGTAGATAGCCGTGACTGACATCACCGCCACGTAGCGTTGCTGATTGTCCTGTGCGAGCCAACGCCCACATTTTACGGCCGCCTTTTAACACCCCTGCCGTTTCTAGCTCAAAGTCTGCTTGTTCCGTCAGATCACGATAAAACTCTAAGACCTCACTGGGTTGTACTTCTTGATAGCGTTGACTGACTACTGATAAGGGCTCTAAGGTATCGCTACGATAGAGCACCTTATTGCTATCAAAAGGCATGATCAGGCTTTGGCCTTTATCATTGGTTGCCATGTAGCTGACGTCCGATGATTCAATACGCCAGTCCATACCTGCCTCACGAGCCCATACCTCTATAGGCTGCTTAGGGGACAACTCTTGTCCTAGTCCATGCCAGGGGGTATCACCAACGTATGCCATTGATTCGATTAAATGTGCCATGAGTACTGCTCCTTGATAAGTTTTAATGAAATGATTACTGATGAATAAGGTTATAGCGTGAAGGGCTTAAAACAGCGCTGACAAAGGTAATTTTGTTGAGGGGTTGTGATCAGCGGCGTTTGTGCGCGGCGCGTTGCTACGCTGACAGCAGAGGCAATCGCGGTGGCTGTGATCACACCAATGGCAGGGTTGACTTTGTAGTATTTACAAATGCTCACACCAAGGCTTGTCAGCGTTGCTTGAGAGCACAACTGCTCGAATATTGATGAGACGGGATTAGATTGACTGATTACATCGGATGAGTGACAGTAAGGGCAAATAGGTTTCATAGGATCTCCTTGAAAGTGGCGCATAAAAAAGGCCTGCTATAAAGCAGACCTTGATTAGACGTTTAGGGTTAGATTGATGAGGAGGCAATAGCTCCTTATTTCATGGGGATGCTATATATCTGAGATTATTTTGATATTTAGGCAGGCCTCTACGTTTAGTAGTCTCATAAATACCATGAGTGAAGGTTTTCATTTTAGGAAGCTTTACCCTTAAATGTTGATTCTCTTTATCAGGCTGTGTCAAATACAAAGAAGCACTGATAGCATTGTGCACCTCTTTTGGATTACGACGATGAATCATGCCAATACCTAATCTGCCAAGAGCTTCCTGCTTTTTCTTATAATGCGTGTTATTACAGTTGTAGTAACTGCCAAGACCACCAGTAATATTCTGCCACTTTTCCCCCACTAGCTGTCCTATATAAGTATCCTTACAGCGTTCAGAACCATCAAACATCAGCAATAAGTGAACGTGATAACCACGGTCATGACCTTGTTCTAAAGCAATTACATTGCCCTCTAATTCTTCAAAGCAACTTTCTTTTTTACCAATAAGCTCTCTAAGTTTTTTCAAGTGTTTATGAAAGGTCTCGATAGACACCAAATGATTGGTATCTTTTGAATATCCTAAATCTACACGAACAATTAGTAATCTTGAATAATGATTCAACATCTGACTCATATAAATGACTAATTTTTTTGTATTGACTTTTTCTTGCTCAATTACCCTTAAATTATTTTTTAAAATAATATTTTTATAAGCGTATAAATTATTAATGAAATCCCTAGTATTGTAATAACCCCACCTCGTTTTTTTTGAATGATTACTACTCATTACTTTATTGGCGCTATTTATAAATGCAGTAATGGTTGGAAAATAATCCAAGCTAGAATCATAATCAGCTACCAGAGGTAGGTATAACGCTGAGAGCTGCACACTGATATTATTAATATTAATATTATTTGATAGAACATCTTTAACGAGTCTATCGACATTACAGATAAGTTGAGATTGGCTAATAATTGGACATGTCATGATTTTGATCCTATAAGGTAATTTTCTCATAGGGTCAGGTCGATCAGTATTTTTATAATGCCAGTTGCTGAGAGATGTGCTCTCAGCCTCAAGGTGAGTAGCTACTATGTTAGATAATAATATAACTAACCCACTAAGAAGGAGCTATTAAAAAACTGCTTTTTGCTTGTGTGCTTGGTATTTTTTTATCCGAGCAGATGCAATATTGCTGTCAGCGTTAGAGTTCGTATTGGGGTGGAGTTAGCTAAAGGGTGATACTAGACCTCTTGCAAAAGTAGTTGTAAGACACAACGTATATTATTGAACTCTACTTACTTAATAGATATGCCAAACAT
>NZ_MRYB01000022.1:0-14428 GCF_001921755.1 Psychrobacter sp. Rd 27.2
AGTGCGCTTAACCTTTGCTATTGCTAACTTGTCCATAAATAAGTCCCTTTTTCGTAAACTTATTTTAGGACGGGACAATCAAACCAAAAAAAGCCACGCTCATGAGCGTGGCTTTTTGCTGTGTGCCCTCTCAGTCAACTCAATACAAAGATAACTTCAATACGCAATCAACTGAGCGCTTATATTGTTTATTACGGTTTGTTTATTGCTTATTGCGAAACTTCACAGGCTGTACCGCGCCTTTGGGATTGGGCATGTTTGGATAGTGATGCTCATGCTCAACATCACACTCTGCCCCAACGACTGAGCCATCGTCTTTTACTGGCTTATGAATATAGCCGGTACGCTCAGCTGGCGGCAGATGCTCGTGTTCCCATACCATCACCGCTTGCATGCAGGTCTCGCGCTGCTCCGCGCTGAGCTTACGACCATCTGGCCATTTACCCAGCTCAATCGCCATACGAAACTTATCGACCACCTCTGGCGTCAAACTCGCTAATATCGTTTCTTTATCCATCGTGCCTACTCTCACTATGTCTGACTGTGTTTTTTACCATCTAAGATTTTTGTGTCTCAAAGACGCTTATTCATCGTCTATGATATCATCATCGACATCCAGACTGAATTCTTCAGCATGGACGTTCCAGTGTAGCTTGGTGCGACAGGCCTCATAAAAATCAAAACCTGGCGGGTGCAGTAGCGTCAATTTGTCGGGGTGCTTACGGATATATAGGCGCTGCTCTTGATCTAAGGGTACGCTTGGCTTGCCATCTGCGCTCACCATCGGCTGGGTGCGGTTGTCTTCATGTATGCGAATACACACCTCACTGTTTCCGCTCACCACAATCGGCCTGCTCGAAAGCGTATGAGGATGCATGGGCACCAAACAAATGGCATCCATACTTGGATGGATGATAGGGCCACCGCCTGATAGCGCGTACGCTGTAGAGCCGGTCGGCGTCGCCGCGATCAAGCCATCACTATGCTGCCGATAGACATCTTGACCATCGATTTTCATCTGAAAGTCGATCATATGGACTGACTTACCGGCATGCAGCACCACGTCGTTGAGTGCCATGTCTTCATGAATGATGTTGCGCCCTTCTCGTATCTCCATGGTCAATAAAAACCGATGATCCAGCTGATAATTACCCATCAGTACTTGGCGCAGTTTAAAGGCCGCCTCGTCCGGCTTTACGTCCGCCAAAAACCCAAGGCGACCACGGTTGACCCCAAGGACAGGCACACGGTAGCGTGCCAACGCCTCGGCCGCATGCAGGATAGAGCCATCCCCACCGACGACGATGACCAAATCACAAATCTCGCCGATCAAGCTGCGTTTGACGATTTTGACTTTTTCGATTTCGGTAAGGTTTAACGTTGGTAAATTGGCGGTTTGCACATCCATGATCAACGTCAAGTTCATGTCATTGATGGTTTGGGCAATTTGCACCAGACTTTGGGTCACACTGCGCTTGCCGGCACGCCCCATGAGGCCAATACGCCGAAAAGCTGGGTTTTTGATGGCGTGGAACAGCTCGGATTCGTGTAAATGTGGCAATCTTGCAGACTGCGCTGAGTTTTCCATAAAAAGACTCGGTATAACGGTAAAATACCAGCTCATGATAGCGATAAATACGTGCTTAGACTAGCATGTTTATGCATTATCGTTGTTAACAGTCGTAATCGACCCCAGATAAAAACCAGCGCACGCTACCACTAAATGAGTTTGTAGACGTGCTTGTTTGGCTACCAAAATGCCGCCACCGCTGGGTGTAGATCAGCGCTTTATAGCGCCGCGCAGCCTTGCTTTTCATCACGCAAACACAGTTGACAATGATGGCGGTTTTGCTAAAGTAGCTGACATTACTATTTTTATATTTAATTAAGGACATATGTATGGCCAATCCTATTGTCAGTCGCGCAGAGCTTGCGATCGGCGGCAACCCAATGACGGTCAAGGGCGTGATTCAAAAGACCAGTCTGCTACTCGGGTTATCTGCCATCACTGGTGTGGGTTTTTTCTTTTATGCACTGATGGCAGGCCTATCACAAGGCTTTATCACGATGGCCGCCATGGTAAGTATGTTTGCCGCGTTTGGTCTTGCCATTTTTATCACCTTTAAACCACAAAAAGCCAAGACGTTTGCTGTCCCTTATGCTCTGTTAGAGGGTGTGTTTTTGGGCGGTATCTCGCTGTTTTTTATGCGCATGTACCCAAGCGTGCCGGTCACGGCGATGTGTGCGACGTTTGTGACGGCAGCGGTGATGCTAGGTCTATACCGCTCAGGGCTGGTAAAGGTTACTGAAAAGTTCCGCTCTATCGTCACCTCAGCGGTCATTGCCATTATGCTTGTCTATGTCGCGCAGTGGGTGTTGTCGTTGGTATTTGGCTCGACCTTACCTTTCTTGTTTGAGGGCGGCGCTATCGCTATTGGTTTTAGCCTATTTGTCATCGTCATTGCTTCTTTTACCTTGCTACTAGACTTCGATAATATCGATCGCGGTGTGGCAATGGGCGTATCAGAGGATTACGAGTGGTTATTTAGTATCGGCATTCTTGCCACGCTAGTCTGGATGTACATTGAGTTTATGCGCTTATTAAGCTATCTACAAGACTAAATGATACATACCGCTATCACCGTGAACAAAAACCGCCTTGGCTAAGGCGGTTTTTTTATGAATAAGCTGATAGAGTCTCAGTGACTCGGTGGCAGCTACGCGCGTTTTAGCCGCAGGGCGTTTAACACCACAAACAAAGAGCTAAGCGACATGCCAATGGCCGCTAACCATGGCGGTACATAACCGAGCGCCGCTGGTATCAGTACACTGCCATTATAAATAAGTGCCCAGCGAAAGTTTTGTTTGATGATGCGTTCGGTTTTATCAGCGATACGCTTGGCTGCGGTAATGGCTTCGATTTGACCATCCAAAACAATACTATCACTTGATACCTGTGCTAAGTCTGCCGCGCCTGCTATCGAGGTTGACACATCGGCAGCAGCAAGCACTGGCGCATCATTGATGCCATCTCCGACCATCAGCACCACCGCCCCTTGTGCCTGTAGGCTTTGGATATGATCGACCTTATCTGTCGGCGACAAACCATTGTAGGCGGCCTGCATGCCCAAACTCTCAGCCATACGCAGCGCTTGCGGGCTTGGGTCACCTGTCAGCATGACGGATTCGATACCCAAATCCTTTAACGCATCGAGCATCGGCTTGGCACTATCACGCACTTTGTCATTAAAATAAAAGCAGGCCAACGCTTGCCATGACGCGCCCACACTTTGCTGACAAGACAACACCACCGCCGAGCTTGCTCGCGCAGCCACCAAGTCAATGTGTCGCCCATGATCTGTACTGTCTAAGGCAAAATCCACATGGCCAATACGATAGCGTACATCATCAATCACCGCCTCAACGCCGCCTGCAGGATAGTACTGCAACAACTGAGTGGTAGGCAGATGCAACTGATACGCTGCGGTCAACAGCGCATGGGCAATCGGGTGACGGCTACCGACTTCTAAGGCGGCGGCTATCGCCAGCACTTTGTCTTTTTGCTCAGCGCGCGTCTGCCCTGCTTGCGCGCTGTCTGGTAACAGAGTCATCAGCTCAATATTTAATAAGTTGGGCTTGCCGTACGTCAGGGTACCTGTTTTATCAAACGCCACATGAGTAATCTCTGCAAGCGTCTGTAGCGTATGTCCACGCGTGGTCAAAAACCCATAGCTTGCCAAACGGTTGGTCGAAACCGTCAAGGCAATAGGCGTGGCCAAAGACAATGCGCAAGGACAAGTCGCCACTAACACCGCAACCGTTGCCCAAATCGCTTGGCTAGGATCGACGATATACCAGCCGACAAACACCAGTACCGACAGTACTAAGATACGCGCCACAAACCAGCGTGCCAGCTTATCCGCTTGCTGAGCCAGTTTGGGTTTTTCGCTCATGGCGCGGTTCATCAGTCTATCGATCAAGCCGATTTGACTGTCTTTTGGCAAGGCGGTAATCAACATCTCAAACGGCTGACTGTCGTTTTGTGCGCCGCCGACGATATAGTCGCCTTGCGTTTTGAGAATCAAATCGCCCTCACCGGTCAACAAACTCTGCGAGACAGTGGCTGTCTGACTGAGCAATATCCCATCACTGATGATCTCAGAGCCCGCCTCTACCAAAATAATATCGCCCACTTGCAAGCTATGCGCAGTGACCATCTGCTTGTCTTCTGTATCGTATGCAGCGTTTGCGCGCTGTGCTTGCCACGCTTGCGCGATGCGCACTGTCATCTGCTGCAGACTGGTATCCATACTTTGGGTAAAGTCCGCGATGGCGTCTGATGCGTCGCCTGTGTCTTTTTGGGCCGCTGCTGCGCTCGCGTCACCAAGTTTAGCAGCACTCGAGGGATTTTTCGCGCTATCTTGTATCGAGAGGCTTTGCTCAAAATGCTGTAATATCTGTGCAGCAGCGTCCTTGTTTTCAGCAATTTTTTGTACCAATACCGGCTCAACCACCACCAAGTCATTGGCCATGGTCGCCGCTTTTAGGCGAGCATTATGCTCGATATAACGCCCCGCCAATAAAAAGAAAATAAACATACTGACCGAATCATAGTATGTCTCGCCTTGTCCAGTGACGGTGGCGTACAGACTGGCAAAAAAAGTGACAACCAGTGCGATACTGACGGGCACATCCATATTCACCTGACGGGCGCGAATCGCAGACCATGCCGAGGTAAAAAACGGAATACCTGCATAAAAGAAAACCGGCGTACTGACAAACAACGACACCCAGCGCAAAAAATCACGCTGAAATATCAGCATATCGCTGTATTCCCCAAAATAAATCGCAACGGCATACATCATCGCTTGCATCGAGCCCAGCGCTGCAATACCCAAGCGCAGGAGCATTTGATTATTATGACGTGCCAGCATCGCCTCGTGGGTGTCTTGACGGTATGGCTTGGCTTCGTAGCCGATCTCGTTGATGACTGCCAAAATACGGCTGATCGGTAGGCGGCTTTCATTCCAGATCACACGCATGCGCTGGTTGGTCAAGTTGACTTGGCATTTGCTAATGCCCTCTAGCTCATCTAAGCGCGACTCAATCAGCCAAGTACAGGCGGCGCAGCGCAGGTTATTGACCGACAGCTCAGCCACCGACATACCGTCTTGTGCGTAGACAAATTGTGATTTGATCTCTTCATGATCATAAGCTTCAAGACGCGTCAGCTGCGTAGGTAGGCTGGCAGTGCGGTTGATCTCTGAGCGGTCCAAATAATACTGCTCAAGCCCAGCCTCTACGATGCTCTCAGAGGCAAGCTGACACCCCATACAGCACATTTCACGCGATTGCCCCAATATCTCAGTATAAAATGGCGGCTCAGGTACAGGGTCTCCGCAGTGAAAACAGTGGCCTGCAAGAGGCAACACCAAACCTTCGGTGATAGAGCTATCTTCATAGCGTTGACTGGTAGATGCCGTTTGTGATGGAACACTAGACATAATCGCCCTTATTTCCTTTAGACAGGTTTGCTCGAACCTTATTTGCTTTAAATTTGCGCTACATAAACTGACTAGGTCGTGTCTGCATTGTAAAAATGCTAATAAAAATGAGATCAATGATCTTCTCAACACTGCCATCGAATACTGTCATCGAACACTATCGCCAAACAACGAAAGAGCGCAGATGATACCGAGATAATGGTGAGCTATCTGATGCCATATGACAATGTTTAGCCACATTTAGCCCATTTAAATGACTATCGATTACATACCGATTGAGCTGAGGACACGCCCTAGCGTTGACGATGCGAAACAGAATTAAAATAGCTGTTTTAACCCATGCTTTGCTTATATAAGTAGGCCACGCGCCCACGGATTCATAAAAATTACATCATGGTCGCCTAGACAAACTGCTATCGTGTGTCAGCAGCTGACATGCTCTTTAGACTGCCCGTAAAATTCTGCTGGTGACGAGAGTATGGCCTGTATCAGCTTAGAGTCTATTAGCTTAGAGTCTATCAACTTAGAATCACTGTGCAGTTTGACTATCGATTATACTATAAGCAGCTCCCTCAAGCAGCGGTAACTACTGACCGCTAAATACCCATGAATACTGTCGTTGACGATGATAGATTGAAAAAGTTGTCAATTTGCGTCATTATGAGGCAGTTTTTTTATCCCAAAACGGTGCGACATCAGTGCAAAAATCCAATTTTAAGCGATCCACTCTCACTTTGCCTCAGTCTTCTAGACCTGCTATCGGCACGCTGCCTTCACAGCAGCGTGGTATCGTCTTTAGTAGTCTGATTTTACTTGTTATCATCGCAGGCATGGTGTTGTTGGCGCTCTATTTGATCAAACTTGATCGCACTATTACTCATAAGTTTGAGGGTAAGCGCTGGGATATTCCGGCCAAAGTCTACTCGCAGCCGCTTGAGCTATACCAAGGGGCAAATGTCGATCGCGAAACGATGAAGACTTGGCTTGAGCTGCTCAATTATCAAAGCAACAAATCCTATGATCGCACAGGGACTTATCACCGCTCGGGCAATACTTATTTTATTCACACGCGCGGCTTTACCTACAGTGCCAATGACAAAGACGCCGAGCAAGTCATTAAAATGACCATCTCAGGCAATAAGATTGCGTCTATTCAAAGCACACTGCCAGCCAAAAGTGGCATCATTCGTTTGGAGCCAGTAAATATCGGCGGTATCTATCCAGACAGCAACGAAGATCGCTTGGTGGTGTCGTTAGATGAGGTGCCGCAGCCATTGATTGATGCGCTGATTGCCACCGAAGATCGGGCGTTTTATGAGCATAAAGGGGTCTCGATACGCGGTATCGCGCGCGCCGTGCTCAATAACTTCTCTGGCGGCTCAATGCAAGGCGGCTCGACCATCACCCAGCAGCTTATCAAAAACTTTTATCTCAACTCAGATCGCACGCTTAAACGTAAGGCCAACGAAGCATTGATGGCGGTTTTATTGGAGCTGCACTACAGCAAAGATGAGATTTTGCAGACGTATCTTAATGAGATTTATTTGGGTCAAAACGGCAACCGTTCTATTAACGGTTTTGGGTTGGCGTCACAGTTTTATTTTGACAAACCCCTAAAAGAGCTGCGTATAGATCAGCAAGCCATGCTGGTCGGTATGGCAAAAGGCCCTAGTATCTATAATCCGCGCCGTCATCCAAACGACTCAAAAGCGCGCCGTGACGTCGTGCTAAACAACATGCTGGCGATGGGTACTTTGAGCCAAGAAGACTACGAAAAAGCTTTGGAACAGCCGCTGGGCGTGGTGGATAAGCCAGTTGAAGGCAAAAGCCAATTCCCCGACTTTTTAGATATCGTCAAGCGTGAGCTAAATACTGTTTATTATTCTGACGATCTCAAAAACGAAGGTCTGATCATCATCAGTACCTTAGACCCTATTGCTCAGTTGGCCGCTGACAAAGCGGTCGATAAAAAACTGAGCGAGCTGCGCCGTAATAGTAGCAAAACCAAAGATCTGCAAGGTGCGCTGGTCAGTGCCAACCCCGAAACAGGCGAGCTGGTCTCTGTGGTAGGCAGTGGCAGTGAGTTTACAGGCTTTAACCGTGCGGTCGACGCCAAACGTCAGGTCGGCTCTTTATTAAAACCAGTCATTTATATGACCGCGCTCGAAAGTGGCCGCTATAACTTGGCAAGTCCAGTAGATGATTCGCCGATTACCGTCACCCTAGGCGATGGCACCAAGTGGAACCCCAAAAACTACTCAAACCGTGATCATGGCTATGTCCCCTTGACCACCGCTCTCGCCAAGTCTTATAACCAAAGCACGGTACGTTTGGGCATGGAGTTTGGTGTCGACACCTTTGCCAGACAGTTGCGTCGTCTGGGTGTACAAGAAAAAATCCCGCCTTACCCTTCAGCATTATTGGGTTCTGTCAATCTAAGTCCCATGGATATGCTCGGTGTTTATCAAGTCTTTGCCACCGGCGGCTTTCGTACGCCCATTCATAGCATTCGTACGGTGATCGACAATCGTGGCCGGATTTTGCAGCGTACGGGGCTAAACACGCAGCGCAGCATCCCGCCTGAGACCAACTTTTTGACCAATTACGCCCTACAACAAGTGGTGTCAAACGGTACGGCCAGACGCGCCCAGTCGCTGGGTAGTCACTTAAATCTGGCGGGCAAGACGGGTACGACCAACAACTATCGCGACGCCTGGTTTGCCGGCTATAGTGGCAACTACGTCAGCGTGGTATGGGTTGGCCGTGATGACAACAAACCTATCGGCTTAAGCGGTGGTACTGGCGCACTACCCGTTTGGATTGACTACATGAAACGCCTGAAGCTGACGCCCGTGGCGCTACCGGAGCCTGAAGGCATCGAGTGGCTCTGGCTAGAAAACAACTCAGGCAAACTCTCTAATGAGCGCTGTGCCGATGCACGCTATTTGCCTGTCTTATCCGCGCACCTACCAAAAGAAGCCAGTGCCTGCGCCCTTGGATTATACCAGCAAGAGCGAGCGCGTGAGCAGCTGCAATGGCAAAGCCAGCAAGGCGTCATCAATCAACAACGTCGCCGCGAAGGTTTGGAGATTCCAAATGGCGAAGCGGTCGATTCTGATAATGATGAGGATCAAGCTGACAGCAATGATGCACAAAGTCGTGCAGATACATGGTATGACCGCGCTGTTGAATGGTTTTAACATTTTGGTAATTTATAAAGAGGCTCTCTATGCTGTCATTGTTCAAACACACTGTCTTAGGTAACCATCGCCTGATGCCAACCTCTATAAGAACCACATTGAGTACCGTTAAGTCCACACGCCGTTTGGTTTTTTCTGGCGCTGTGATAGGTATACTGAGTTTGAGCGCTTGTCAAACGGTACCCAGCACGCCTGCTGGTGCGCACACTTCAGCTAAACAGACGCCATCAGGGGCATCAGGCACCGCCAGCCCTGCGCGACATGACACGGCCTATCCGGTGACACAAGCCCCCATTGTTAAACAAGACAGCACAGGCAGCGCTGGTGCTTACCCAAATGACGGCACTTCTGAGTCAGCAAACCCACTGACAAAAGATACGCCGCAGACCCACCTACCCAGTCAAGGTCCCATCGTCAGTCAGCCAGATGTGGTCATTCTCACGCCTTCTCGTGAAGACTATATGATCTCTGAGCCTGCAGCACCCTCACACAATGAGCTGCTAGAGCGCGCTAGAAAAAACTCACAACAACGCGGCCAGAGTACCACCAGCAATAACAGCGACCTGCCTGCATTTCGCAATCTGATGCAAGCGGGTATCAGTCAGCTCAAAGCTGGCAGCCTGACCAATGCCGAAAACAGTTTTACCCGCGCCCAGCGCTTGGCACCCAGATCCTCTGCCGTCTATTTTTATTTGGCACAAGTTGCGCTAAAAAAGAACCAACCACGTAAAGCAGAAGCCATGGCACGCCGCGGCCTTAGCGTTTCGCAAGACGCCAGTCGTAGACGTGCGCTATGGCAAGTCATCCTGCAATCAGGGCAAGCTCAGGGCAATGGGCGAGTGATTAACGAAGCAAAACGAGCATTGCGTTAATCTGGCGTCAACGTATGACCTCAGCAGCTAAAAGCACGCGCGTAAAATATCGCGAATGAGGTAAAGCCCACCTATCTCAATGGATATCAAGTAGCCATCGTAGCAATACATGAGCTGCTTTTTCACTACTGTTTCTTGTTAAAATACGTATTTATTTTTCTCACTTTTTTCTTTTATTTAAGGGTATCGTTATGGCATGGCAACAATTACATTTACAATGCGAAAAGGCAAACGTTGATTTGGCCGAAGCGCTGCTATTAGAAGCAGGCGCGCTCTCAATCGCGCTCGATGACGCAGGCGATCAACCTTTATTTGAGCCTCTGCCTGGTGAGTCGCCGCTTTGGGACGAGGTTATTTTGACTGGGCTCTTTGATGCGAGCACTGATGACGGCAGTCGGCAGGCCGTCGAGCAGCTAAGCCACGAAATCGCCGCACAAGTACAAGCCAGCCGCATTTGGCTGACCGCTGTCGACGATAAAGACTGGGAACGCGAATGGATGAGCAACTACCAGCCGATAGAATGCGCCAACGACCTTTGGATTGTGCCCAACTGGCTTACGCCGCCGAGCCCCGAGGCGACCAACATCATTATGGACCCAGGTTTGGCGTTTGGTACTGGCTATCATGCCACCACGCGTTTATGCCTCGACTGGCTCACAGAGCAAGACCTAACAGACAAGGTAGTGATTGATTATGGCTGCGGCTCAGGTATTTTGGGCATCGCCGCCTTGCTGCTAGGCGCACGAAAAGTCTACGCTGTCGATATCGATCCACAAGCAGTGCTGGCCACCAATCAAAATGCAGAGCGCAACCAAGTTGGTGATCGTCTGCAAGCATTTTTGCCAGAAGCATTTAATAAATACTGTGCTGAGCATAAGGTTGTGCCAGTCGAAGTACTGGTCGCCAATATTTTGGCAAAACCCCTGATCGGCTTAGCCCCGTACTTTGCTACATTAGTCAAACCCAGCAGCCGTATCGTACTGGCAGGCTTGATTGAATCGCAAACCGACGACGTCGTCGCCGCCTATCAGCCTTACTTTGCTATGGATCCTAAGCATGCTTTTACTGACCAAGAAGACCAGCACTGGCAACGATTATCTGGTACATTTACAGGCTAGCAACATTTAATTACATCTGTTACGATAGAGGGCAGTCAAATGTTATGTGTTTGACGCCACTCTGTCCTTGCCCATGATTCATACATGAGATATTTTGTTAATGCGCAGTATATACCCCATAGGCAGCTGTTGGTGAGTGGAAAAGCGGTATTGATCACCATAATTTTTTGGACTCGACCCTATGACCACGCCCATAAAAACTCAGTGCCCCCATTGTCATGCTTACTCTAAAGTACAACAAACCCAATTAAACAAAGTAAACGCCACTGTCAACTGCGAGCAGTGTCATCAGAGCTTCTTGGTCAATCAGCACCTCATCGTCACCGCCGACACCCCTCACGCTGCAGCCCATACCGCCACTTCTACATCAAACAAAGCCGCCGCTCACAATGAGCTTATTCACGACGATTTGATTCATGATGACCTGATCCATGACGACCTCATCCACGATGAGCTGATTCATGATGACATGGATATAGGGGAGTCAGAAACCGACTTATTAGAGTACGATTCGCTCGACAGTATGGATGCATGGCTAACACAGGCGAGTCATCTCACCCATACCTCCAACCAGCAGCCATCTGCAGCGCAGACAAGCCCGGACTCATCGGCACAAGCAGCGCTAAGCTCTGCCGCCGCCAATGATATTCATGCCAATGTCGATGACAATGCGGACAATGCTTGGCTTGAGGCGTTGTTGAAAGAAGAAAGCCAAAACACACACAAACCACCAGACAACACCGACCTATCACAAATCTTACAAAAAATGGGCGTGCCGTTTAGTGACGAAGAAAAAAGCCAAAACGCCCGTATAAAAGAGGCGCAAGCAAGGTTTTCACCAACGCCTGCGCGGCGCTCAGTGGCATCATTACTATGGACCCTTGGTTGCTTGGTATTGGCGCTGCTCTTATTGGCGCAATATGTCATCTTTAATATAGACACCTTGGTCAAAGACCCTGCCCACGCCGAGCGCCTACACCGCATCTGCTCTGTTGCCGTTTGTAGCTTGCCTAGTGCGGACTTAACAGCATTGAGCATGAGTCATATTACTCACCAAAAAAGCCGTATCAACACCACAGGTGCGTTTAGCGATGTCAGCGCCGCCCTTTATAATCAAAGTACCAAAGCGCAGCTCTATCCGAGCGTCAAGGTCAGTGTGTACGGCAAAGATACTATGATTGGTGAGTTTATCGCAGCGCCAGCAGATTACTTATTAGGCAAGCAAAAACAACTCGCCGCCAATAGTCAGCAACAGTTATTGTTTACCATCCCTGTGGCCAATACTCAGATTCGCGACGTTCAGATAACGCCTTTGTATTAAGGCCTGTGTTTGTCAAATGGTTAGGGTATGTTTTGCCTATGCCGACAGATACTACGAAAAATAACGCTTCATTGAGCGACTTGACGATCATGTATTTGATGACTAGGTACTTGATAACTGGGTATCGGATATAACCTCGAATCTATCAGCGCCAAAGGCCATTAATTTGATATAATACCCTGATATCTGATGGTTTGATTTTCTCTAACCCAAGGACTTTATCTTATGGCACCTCATGCACAGCATAATGCCCACCATTTTGCTACCAGCTCTGAGCATCCTGCCGACTACTCCAAACCCCATACCCACACTGCTCATGAGCCGCTGCGTGTACATGTTGAGCGTGTGGTGCGCCAGTACTTTGCCTTGTTAGGTGATGAGGTGCCAACCGACTTATACGAGCTGATCTTAAGACAAGTTGAAGAACCGCTACTGTCGGTCGTCCTCGAACAAACGCGCGGCAATCAAACCAAATGCGCCCAAATCCTCGGGCTAAATCGCGGTACACTACGCAAAAAACTCAAAACTTATGACTTAATGTAGCATCAGCTATATGCGCCTATCTATTTTGATTGACAATCATTATGCAGGGCAATTGAGCGGTGATGATCTCAGTTTTTTTGAGGTTATCTGCCACCATTGTCGTTATCATCTTGCCAGACGTTGATGTCGGGCTTTTTTTATGGAAGTTTTTTTATGAGTACAACCCCACTCGCCTTATTATCAGTCTCTGATAAATCCAATATCGTTGAATTTGCTCAAGGTCTCATCAAGGCAGGCTTTGGTTTGTTATCTACTGGCGGTACGTATCGGCTACTCACCGAAAATAACGTCGCTGTAACCGAGGTCTCAGACTATACTGGCTTTCCTGAGATGATGGACGGCCGCGTCAAGACACTACATCCTAAAATCCATGGCGGTATCTTAGGTCGCCGCGGGACTGATGATGGCGTCATGAGTGACCATCAAATCGAGCGTATTGATCTGGTGGTGGTAAACTTATATCCATTTGCGCAAACCATCGCGCGCGCCGATGTGACCATGGCTGATGCTATCGAAAACATCGATATCGGCGGCCCTACTATGGTACGGGCAGCAGCAAAAAACCATGCCCATGTCGGTATCGTCACGGACCCTGCTGACTATGAGCGCGTCCTTAACGCTCTCGGTGACAGCACTGAGCTGACTTCGGCGCTGCGTTATGACTTAGCGGTCAAAGCTTTTGAGCATACCGCACAGTATGACGGTATGATTGCCAACTTCTTGGGCAGCCGCCTCAGCGCCACGCAAGAGCCAGAAAACTTCCCACGTACCTTTAACGTGCAGCTCGAAAAAGCACAAGACTTACGTTATGGTGAAAACCCGCATCAAAACGCCGCTTTTTATGTCGAAAACCACCCATTAAAGAGCCAGCAAGCCTCTATCGCGACCGCCACGCAGTTGCAAGGCAAAGCGCTGTCGTATAATAACATCGCCGATACAGATGCCGCACTGGAGTGTGTCAAAGCCTTTAGCTCGCCTGCTTGTGTGATCGTCAAACACGCCAACCCTTGCGGCGTGGCTGTGGATCAAGACCAAGTTGCTGCATACCAAACGGCCTTTAGTACCGACCCTGAGTCTTCTTTTGGTGGCATCATTGCCTTTAACCGTCCCTTGGCGCTAGCTGCGGCTAAAGCGATCATTGACAATCAGTTCGTCGAAGTTATCATCGCACCAAGTATCGAAGAAGGTGTCCTCGATATCACAGCCAGCAAGAAAAACGTCCGCGTCTTGGTATGCGGCGAGCTGCCAGCACCAGACCAACGCGACGCTCAGCTTGATTATAAGCGCGTCAATGGTGGCCTACTCGTACAAGAACAAGACCTTGGCTTAATCACTGCCAATGATCTAAAAATTGTCACCGATGTACAGCCAACAGAGGCGCAGATTGCAGACTTGCTATTTAGCTGGAACGTCGCAAAATATGTCAAATCAAACGCCATTGTCTATGCCAAAGCTCAGCGCACCATCGGTGTTGGTGCCGGTCAAATGAGCCGTGTCAACTCAGCCCGTATCGCCGCCATCAAAGCTGAACACGCAGGACTTGCCACCGAAGGCGCGGTTATGGCCTCAGATGCCTTCTTCCCATTCCGTGATGGCATCGATAATGCAGCGGATGTCGGCATCTCTGCTATCATTCAGCCGGGTGGCTCGATGCGCGATGACGAAACCATCGCAGCGGCCAATGAGCATGGTATCGCCATGGTGTTCACAGGTATGCGTCATTTCCGCCACTAGTCTTTTGTAACTGAGCCGGCGCGCATGAGGCGGGTCGGTTTTGATTGCTAAATTACAGGTTGTCTCGTCCTAAAATAGATTGATAGTTTTTTTGCTAAGTCAGATACCTTATGTATCTGGCTTTTTTACATTAAGC
>NZ_MRYB01000023.1:0-7427 GCF_001921755.1 Psychrobacter sp. Rd 27.2
GTTCTTCTGCCCAACGCATTGCGCCATGCTTATGATCAATGTCTAGGCAAATGAAGTGGGTCATGCAAGGGGGGTTATGTTGGATGTACCGCATTTTGACAGCTGTTTGCTTTGGACGAATGACAAGAATGCCCAAATCATCGGTGCAATAAGGCTTATGAGGGAGTGTTTCGTATATTTCCGGTAGTATTAACATCACGCACACTTGTGTTGGTGCGCCTGCTGATATAAAATATCCGTATCGAAAAATGGGTTTTATATCTGCTGACACAGATTAAAATTCATCTAACCCCTGAAGCTGGCCGGCTTCGGGGGTTAGTCGTTTCTAGCACTTGAGTTTACGCTCTCATTCTTGTTTCGTCAATCAGCAACATCTTCGTAAAGCCACGCCATTTAAGGCGTGCATCGCCCTAAATATTTGTGCCTACATTATGCTACATACTTGAAATTGAGTAAGACCTTTTGAGACGTTTTTATTCTTGCTATTTTCTTTTATAAAATCAAAGTCACAATAATGTTATCGAATTTAAAAACCATCAGTTAGATAACGAGATTTGAAAGCAATGCGGCTTAAGCCTTGTGCGCCACGATCAGCTAAAACCAATACGAGACAATTTGAAAAATACTGTCTCGCATTGGTTGAATCTAAGATTCTCTCTCTCTGCTCAATAGAGAGTGAATCTAAAGTAGTCGCCTCTTCACATACCAGTGCAATAAAATTTGGTTTAGATACCTCTCTATTTAATATTATGCCATTTCTCAATCCATTTTTAGGTATAAGACCTTTTTGTTCTAGAGCTTTTCCAGAAAACAGAATTAAGCTATGTGACATTTGCTCCCTTTGCTTTGCGCTACTATTCTGTAGAATATTAACCCACTCAGACATCGATTTTGAGCCAACATCATTAGCATATTTATACTTCTTCAAAGTAAGCACTATGTAAACAACAACAATGCCAGCAATAACTAAACCAATCGACATTTTCTATAATCTCTCTATTTTGTGTAAATAAAACCAAGATAAAGCAATCAAGCATGGATGCAGATTACGTAACCTTGCTGAATTTAGTTGATCTTTTAACAACTATATCTCCTTTTGTTATAAGTTTTATTTATAGAAAAACCTCTGATACTACCATGACTGTTGCTCTTTATTAGTCGCATACCTAGCCATAGCCATCAAAGCCTCTTTGCCCTTATAAAGATTGCCTTCAGAGTGAAAGCCCTCGAAATACAATCTACAAAAACAGTTATAAAAGTAAACTCTAGTCTGGTTAGATTCGTTCAAGGGGAAGTCGCTAGAGTCTGAGAAATGATCCTGAATATGAGTCGTGACCAAGGTTAGTATTATGACGTCTGAAGCATAAATTCTAGAGCCTGAGAATATTTTTTTAAACTCTCCCTGTGAGATTATATGTGCTCTCTCTAACAGACTTCCTGTTTCAAGTAAGGTGGTATGACTCATTACTTCTCGTTCTTTTTTACTTCCCCCTTTAGCTAGAGCCATCCACTCATTAAAAGGTCTAAGCGTTAACTGGGTAGCATTTTTGAAAGAAAAAATGCCTCTCATAAAAAGAAATAGAGCTACTGTTATCACAGCAACTATTAGAAAAATTTCCACTATCACCTCTAAAAATATATTAAGTAGCTTAAATATAACGACTTCATGGCCTAGACCCATAAAATAGTTTCGGAATCAGATTCTCTGGTTTTATCTTAACTTGATTATCATAGTGAATAAATACAGTAGCAAGTCTTAAAGCTCCATGAGCTTTAATATCACAGCGTAACCCTTGATAGTATTCTTTAAGTTGACTATTTCCACTGCTTTAGAAATTACATTCTCATACTCGGAGATCGTGACCTTGTGGGCGCTCTAGCACGCTCAAGTTCTTGCTCTTTAGCTTGTATTAGCTCTCTAATTTGTCCAGCAATCTGTTTAACTCCTTCACTTCCGTCTGTATTTCTGTCTGCGAGCCTGTTATTTTCGCCTGTGATTGTTCTATTTTGATCTGTGCGTTCACTAATTCCTTCAATTCGTCCTCTAACCTCACGGTATCGCTCTCTAATTGCGTCGTATCGCTCTTTAGATAATCGGGCGGTGTTATCGTGCTTTGATACGTCTGCAATTGCGCTACGAGCTGCATTTGTACGTTTCCTAACGCCAATAACTCGCTTATCAACGTTGATTGCGTTGTTGCGTACTGTCTCCGATGCTTGACCCAACCACTGAACACGCTTGTTTGTTCTGTCATTGAAGTTTGCAACTCCTTGAACAACGTCGGCAAGCGTTCCAGCTCTTGCGTCTTCGTCTGCGCCAATTTGTTCAATAAGGCTGTCAATTCCGCTATATCCTGGTCTTTCTTGCTTAACTGCTGCTGTGTGTATCGCTCTTGGTCGTCTAGCATCTGCTCTTGGCGTTTGATCGTGTCCTGCTGTGCTTGCAGGGCTTGTTGTACTTGCTCTAGTAGTCTCTTGTCCATAACTTACCTCTGACTGTAGTCGATGGGCTGCTGTGTTTGCGGCTTTTGAATGATGTAGGTCGGCTTCGAGAATTTGTTGACCAACGCTGCCCCTATAACCATGCCCAATGCCAGTACCATGATTGCGACGAAGCTGGTAACTATCACCCATTTTTTCATTTCTGATTTGATGACCTGCGCTATCCGGTCTTCTCGCTGCGTGATCAGTTGTTTGATGTGCTGTGTATAGGCTTCTATCGTCCTTTCCATCTCTTCTGCGAACTGCTCTAAATGCTCGGTGGTATGGGCTTGGACGTTGTTCGTATAGGTTTCGAGGGCTGTAGACATATCGGTTTGATGCTTTGCTAACATGGTTAGCAATTGCTCGTTGCTGGTGTCTAGGCTTTCCATGCCTTGCTTGATGATAGTCTCGCTTTCTTGCAACTTCGCTGTCATAAAGCTGTTTAGCTGCGTCGTAGCGTTCTGTACTTCTTGCTCGATAGTCTTCGCTTGCTGTTGTGACTGTGTTTTGAATTTCGCTGCTAAAGTTAAAATCTCGCTCATATAGTCCGCCTGTCAGCCTGATATTTCGTTTCCCTGCTGGGTTCTTGATAGAGATCGCTTTGTCCGTCTCTCTTGCTATCTCAAAGCCACTGCTCGTCAATGCTTGGACAACATCGGCACGATTGGTGATTACGCCCTCAATTACCAATGCTTGTAGACCCTCAGTAATGGCTTGTCTTGCGTCTTTGATCTCTCTTGGCAAGTTGTCACGCTGCGCCATTAGTCGCTTGTTGGCTGGATCATTAGGGTCAGTAAAACCATGCTCGATGTTTTGTATGTCTTTCCATGCGTTCACTCTGCGCTTATCCACGCTGTGAACATAGGGCTGAAATGCTCTGCCATGTTCCAAGTCAACGTTAGCAAAGACAAAGTTCAGCTCTAACCTGCCTTTGTCACGATGCTCAATCCACGAAACGCTTACTCTATCAACGTCTAGCCCTGCTCTAATGGTCTGCTCAAAGCCGTCCATCAAGGCATTTTTTTGTTCTGTAGTGACTTCGTCGGCTGATTCAGTGAACGATAAGCAGCCACTGGTATATTTTTGCTTAAAGTCTAGGCTATCAATAAGCATGGCTTGGTTGTCTATATCGCCTCTTAGCACCTCGGCACCAAGACGTTTACCGTCGGGCTGCTCTTTGTCTTTAAGCAGATAATCAAACACACCTTTGCTGCCACCAGTGCCATTCGTGAAGAATTTAACGATCATCAGGCATACTCGATGCTAGTGCTTTGTCTAGCGTGGTTTGCAAGTTAAGTAAGGCCATCAATACGGAGTTACCGACTTCTTGCCCTGTGTTGGTCTGCTTGGCGATTTGGTTGATGTTGATACCGATGCGATTAATAGCTCGTACCAATTCGGGGTCGGCACTATGTACGATTTTTTTGTGCTTGGGTTTAGGCGCGGATACCGGCTGATCGAGTACCAATCTGCGAACATAATTAGACGTATCGTGCTGACCTGCACGCTTTTTGATGTCTGTAATTTCTTGATCAGACACTCTTATTTTGAGCCATTTTGTCCTTGCCATGTTCGCCTCGCTCTAGCGGTTGTTTTTTACCCCTCACGGCTTTATGTGAGGGGTTGGGGTTAAGGGGTTTCCCCTTACCAGTATGCCTTGGGTCAATAGTAACGTAGTGAATATTGTACCCACGGTATATGCTAGCTTATTTATTAAATTATAATTAACATATTTGAATGGGAGACTAAAACAGAATTATCTTTTACACGCACTTTCAATTAACTTTCAAGTACCCATATAAGCATAATAATAAACATTAAACGAGTATTTTTTTAACTCGATATACTTTGAGGACTTAATATGGCTACTCCTAAAATCCTATTCATAGCATTTGCTATTGAAGACCAAAACCAAAGATCTCTTTTGAAAGGGCAATCTCTTCACGTGCGATCACCTTTCACGTATACAGATATGTCGGTTAAACAAGCTTACGATTCAGATTGGAAGGAAAAAGTTCGTACAAGGATAAAAAGATCTAACGGAGTAATTGTACTTGTTAGTAAAAACTCTTTGGATTCTAGCGGACAAAAATGGGAAATTCAGTGTGCTAAAGAAGAAAGAAAGCCCATTCTCGGAATCTGGGCTTATTCGTCTGACAGAACGAATATTTCAGGCGTAAACACAAAAGTATGGAATGATTTAAATATCAGTTCATTTATCGATTCAATTTAGCAATTGAGGGTAGACATATGAGCTTAGATAATTATTCAAATAAAACACAAGAACTGATTGAGAAACTAGCAGCGATAGAGCACGAGCGCTGGGCACACTGGCAAAGCTATTTACACTCAAAATGTAAAAAAAATAGCGATGGCAGTCTAACTATACCAAAAGAACTAGTCGATAAATGGGATAAGCAGATAGCAACTAGCTATTATGAATTAACTAAAAAAGAGCAAGATAGTGATCGAGAGCAGGTGATGAAGTACTTGGATTACATCATAGAATTTAAAAAATAATGATAAATTTAATCTCAAGTTTAAAAAAAAATTTGAATAATTTATTTAACAATAGAAGGAAGAAACTTGTGAGAAAAGCTTTAATAATTGGTGTCAATGACTACGATAATATTAGTTCATTAAACTGGTGCGAGAATGATGCCGTAGGTATGGAACAAGCTCTGGAGCGCAATGCAGATGGTAATCCCAATTTCTCAGTCCAATTATTAACAACTAACAATCCAATGGGTGTAAGAGGTATACAAACTAAGCAGAAAATTCGAGAGCTTTTTCAAGGAGACGCTGATGTAGCATTATTTTATTTTGCAGGTCATGGCTCATTTAATGAAGATATGAGTGAAGGGATTCTTTGTCTACAAGATTATCATCATCATGATGATAATGGCTTTATACGCATATCTGATATTCTGAAATACGCCAATGATTCTAAAATTAAAAATAAAATAATCATCTTGGACTCATGCAACTCAGGGGCTGCAGGTGAAGATAGAAATGCAAAGGAAAATACAAGTACTATTGGAGATGGAGTGACAATCCTTACAGCTTGTACGAAAAATGAATACGCTAATGAAAGTCTAATGGATCAGCATGGCCTATTTACAGGCCTACTTTTAGAAGGCTTGACTGGCGGAGCTTCTAATATTCTAGGCCAAGTCACACCCGGTAGTTTATATAGCTTTATTGATAATGCTCTAAATGTATGGGAACAACGACCTGTATTCAAAACTAACGTCTCAAAATTTATTAGTTTGAGACAAAACAATCCACTAGTAGACCCTAGTATTTTAAGAAAACTACCTCAGTGGTTTGAATCTCCAGGTGCAATATTCCATTTAGATCCTTCATTTGAACCCGACAGAACGAGTGTAGCTGACGAGTTAAAGCACCTACCCGTAGACAGTAACAACTCAGCGATCTTTAAAGATCTACAGAAATGTAATCGCCATGGTTTAGTAATACCTCATGAAGCAGAGCATATGTTTTTTGCAGCCATGGAGTCTACTGGATGTAAACTAACAGCCCTTGGCGAGTACTACCGAAAAATATGTATTAAGGGGCAGATTTAGATGCCTGTTTTCATAAGTTATAGGCACACGGATAGAAATACAGCTTTCGCTATAGCCAGAAAATTATCAGCTAATAACATTAGTTACTACTTGGATATAATCGATGAAGAATCAAAAAGCACCGATGATATAACAGAGGTCATAACTAAGAACATCAAAAAAAGTACACATTTGATAGCTGTAATTTCTAGTAATACTGTAGGATCCTGGTGGGTACCTTTTGAGATTGGAGAAGCTACAATAGCAAATCGAAGGATATGCTCATATGCTATTAGAGTGGATTCACCAAACCTTAGTCTCATGTCATACAGGCAAATAACGAGGCTCTTACCTGAGTACTTGCAGAAATGGCCAGTATTAGTATCTAGCATAGACCTAGAAGAGTTTATTAACCAGTACAGAGCAGACAACATCACCTTTGGAATTGAAGAATCAAGGAATAAACAATTTGATAGCCTAAGTAATAACGAGCTTACAAAAGCTGGGGCCGATAACTTCCACCGCAACCTCAAGAGACAACTGTAGAAAAATAGCCTAAGCAGCCATCCTTCGCGAGGGCTGTTATCTGATTTAGGCTTATCCAGTGCAACTTTTTAAAGCTTACCTAGTTTCTTATGATTATAGTAAGTTCTTCTCGAAATACCTAAGTCCTCCCAAGGCTTCATGGATTGCTCTGACGTAGGGTCAGGCTTACGTTTAGAGACTTTACCACCTTTACTACCTTTAAGTGCCTGACGATAAACAAACTCATTATAGTGATATCCATCATGCTTCCAGCAGTATTTAGCTATGCTTTTTGCAGTGGCTTTGATTTCTGAGTACGGTAATGGTTCTGAAAACATCATATTGACGTTCTGAGCATGTTTAAGTACTGAGTTATACCATGGCTCCCATGTCTTGCCTCGATGCTCTCTAATCGCAGAATAAGCCCAATGACGAACAGTATCGAACAGGGAACAGTTCCTACCAAGTCCGTACTCTTTCTCGGTCGCTGTTAAAGGTCTCAGATCAATAAAATCTGCTAGATAACTCAGCTCGTAGGCTTCTTTTGTCCATACTTCGGTACGCCAATGTTCGTGCATGGGGTTTTTGGTGATGAAGTTGGTATAGCCGACGTCTGCTCTTGTCTCTCTAACAAGCCCTGCTTGTATCTTAGCGAGATAGTCTAAGGCTTTACGACTGCCATGCTCACTGGTACAAACGGGCGTTTTTAGCTCATAGACGATGTGAGCATGTCCGTTTGAGGGATTTTGGCTTGTCCACCGTGGCGGTGGTAGGTGTTCTTCTGCCCAACGCATTGCGCCATGCTTATGATCAATGTCTAGGCAAATGAAGTGGGTCATGCAAGGGGGGTTA
>NZ_MRYB01000024.1:0-5342 GCF_001921755.1 Psychrobacter sp. Rd 27.2
TTCTAACTATAAAAATTATCATTTACTCAGCAGAAAAACTCAAAGTTAATTCATTACGAACATAATTTTAAGCGATTTGCTAGATAAATGAGCCAAGATTAGAAGTCATCTTCCTATTTATAGGTAAAGGCTTCAGATAGATTAAACTGAAGAGTTTGATCATGGCTCAGATTGAACGCTGGCGGCAGGCTTAACACATGCAAGTCGAGCGGAAACGATGGTAGCTTGCTACCAGGCGTCGAGCGGCGGACGGGTGAGTAACACTTAGGAATCTACCTAGTAGTGGGGGATAGCTCGGGGAAACTCGAATTAATACCGCATACGACCTACGGGAGAAAGGGGGCAGTTTACTGCTCTCGCTATTAGATGAGCCTAAGTCGGATTAGCTAGATGGTGGGGTAAAGGCCTACCATGGCGACGATCTGTAGCTGGTCTGAGAGGATGATCAGCCACACCGGGACTGAGACACGGCCCGGACTCCTACGGGAGGCAGCAGTGGGGAATATTGGACAATGGGGGCAACCCTGATCCAGCCATGCCGCGTGTGTGAAGAAGGCCTTTTGGTTGTAAAGCACTTTAAGCAGTGAAGAAGACCATATGGTTAATACCCATATGCGATGACATTAGCTGCAGAATAAGCACCGGCTAACTCTGTGCCAGCAGCCGCGGTAATACAGAGGGTGCAAGCGTTAATCGGAATTACTGGGCGTAAAGCGAGCGTAGGTGGCTTGATAAGTCAGATGTGAAATCCCCGGGCTTAACCTGGGAACTGCATCTGATACTGTTAAGCTAGAGTAGGTGAGAGGGAAGTAGAATTCCAGGTGTAGCGGTGAAATGCGTAGAGATCTGGAGGAATACCGATGGCGAAGGCAGCTTCCTGGCATCATACTGACACTGAGGCTCGAAAGCGTGGGTAGCAAACAGGATTAGATACCCTGGTAGTCCACGCCGTAAACGATGTCTACTAGTCGTTGGGGAACTTGATTCCTTAGTGACGCAGCTAACGCAATAAGTAGACCGCCTGGGGAGTACGGCCGCAAGGTTAAAACTCAAATGAATTGACGGGGGCCCGCACAAGCGGTGGAGCATGTGGTTTAATTCGATGCAACGCGAAGAACCTTACCTGGTCTTGACATATCTAGAATCCTGCAGAGATGCGGGAGTGCCTTCGGGAATTAGAATACAGGTGCTGCATGGCTGTCGTCAGCTCGTGTCGTGAGATGTTGGGTTAAGTCCCGCAACGAGCGCAACCCTTGTCCTTAGTTACCAGCGGGTTAAGCCGGGAACTCTAAGGATACTGCCAGTGACAAACTGGAGGAAGGCGGGGACGACGTCAAGTCATCATGGCCCTTACGACCAGGGCTACACACGTGCTACAATGGTAGGTACAGAGGGCAGCTACACAGCGATGTGATGCGAATCTCAAAAAGCCTATCGTAGTCCAGATTGGAGTCTGCAACTCGACTCCATGAAGTAGGAATCGCTAGTAATCGCGGATCAGAATGCCGCGGTGAATACGTTCCCGGGCCTTGTACACACCGCCCGTCACACCATGGGAGTTGATTGCACCAGAAGTGGTTAGCCGAACCTTTTAGGACGGCGATCACCACGGTGTGGTTGATGACTGGGGTGAAGTCGTAACAAGGTAGCCGTAGGGGAACCTGCGGCTGGATCACCTCCTTATAGACGCATTCAGTCAGCAAGAATTCACAACAAGTTGTTCTTTAGTTTAAGCTTACGTTTTAGGACGTACTAGGGTCTGTAGCTCAGCTGGTTAGAGCACCGTGTTGATAACGCGGGGGTCGGTGGTTCAAGTCCACCTAGACCCACCATTATACATGGGGCCATAGCTCAGTTGGTAGAGCGCCTGCCTTGCACGCAGGAGGTCAACGGTTCGACTCCGTTTGGCTCCACCACTACAAACTTCGGTAGCTTAGAGTGCAAATAAAGATAGGTATTAAATAGAAACAAGTGATTTATCTTTAAATAAGACACGATTACTTCTTTCTGTTTTATACGGAAATCTATGACTTGACGAGAGCATAGAGACTATTTAAAAACATAGATATGAGTCTGGGTTAGCAATAACATTTCACGTGTTATTGCTAACCTGAAGGCTAGCCTTTTAACGACATTGTTTGTTATCCCAAGGGCTAGTCTTCAAAGTAAAGAGAACTGAATCAAGCGTAAACATAGGTGATATCGTTATAATTGCTGACAAAGACCCTTTGGGGTTGTATGGTCAAGTAATTAAGCGCACATGGTGGATGCCTTGGCAGTCAGAGGCGATGAAAGACGTGACAGCCTGCGATAAGCTTCGGGGAGGCGGCAATATCCTGTGATCCGGAGATTTCTGAATGGGGAAACCCACTTACCATAAGGTAAGTATCTTGTACTTGTACAAGAAGCGAACGAGGGGAAGTGAAACATCTCAGTACCCTTAGGAATAGACATCAATTGAGATTCCCCTAGTAGCGGCGAGCGAACGGGGAGAAGCCGATTAATGCTAATGTAGAAGAACAGCGTGGGAAAGCTGACCATAGTAGGTGATAGTCCTGTATTCGAAACATTAGCGTTAACATATTAAGTAGAGCGGGGCACGAGAAATCCTGTTTGAAGATGGGGGGACCATCCTCCAAGGCTAAATACTCCTGACTGACCGATAGTGAACCAGTACCGTGAGGGAAAGGCGAAAAGAACCCCTGTGAGGGGAGTGAAATAGAACCTGAAACCGTGTGCGTACAAGCAGTGGGAGCCACCTTGCGTGGTGACCGCGTACCTTTTGTATAATGGGTCAGCGACTTATATTCTGTAGCAAGGTTAACCGTTTAGGGGAGCCGTAGGGAAACCGAGTCTTAATAGGGCGTCTAGTTGCAGGGTATAGACCCGAAACCGAGTGATCTATCCATGAGCAGGTTGAAAGTGCCGTAACAGGCACCGGAGGACCGAACCCACTGTCGTTGAAAAGCCAGGGGATGACTTGTGGATAGGGGTGAAAGGCTAATCAAACTCGGTGATAGCTGGTTCTCCCCGAAAGCTATTTAGGTAGCGCCTCGGACGAACACCATTGGGGGTAGAGCACTGTTTCGGCTAGGGGGTCATACCGACTTACCAAACCGATGCAAACTCCGAATACCGATGAGTGATATCCGGGAGACACACGGTGGGTGCTAACGTCCATCGTGGAGAGGGAAACAACCCAGACCGCCAGCTAAGGCCCCAAATTCCTAGTTAAGTGGGAAACGAGGTGGGAAGGCATAGACAGCTAGGAGGTTGGCTTAGAAGCAGCCATCCTTTAAAGAAAGCGTAATAGCTCACTAGTCGAGTCGGCCCGCGCGGAAGATGTAACGGGGCTCAAACTAGGAGCCGAAGCTGCGGATTTGAATTTGTTTTCAAGTGGTAGGGGAGCGTTGTGTAAGCCTGTGAAGGTGTGTTGTAAAGCATGCTGGAGGTATCACAAGAGCGAATGCTGACGTGAGTAACGATAATGCGAGTGAAAAGCTCGCACGCCGGAAGATCAAGGGTTCCAGTCCAACGTTAATCGGGGCTGGGTGAGTCGACCCCTAAGGCGAGGCCGAAAGGCGTAGTCGATGGGAAATCGGTTAATATTCCGATACTTGTTTATGATGCGATGGAGGGACGGAGAAGGTTATGCCAGCTCAGCGATGGTTGTCTGAGTGGAAGGATGTAGGTTTATAGCTTAGGTAAATCCGGGCTATTTTATACCGAGATCTGATAGCAAGTCCTACTTGTAGGACGAAGTGGCAAATACCATGCTTCCAGGAAAAGCTTCTAAGCGATAGTCATAAACGAATCGTACCCTAAACCGACACAGGTGATCAGGTAGAGAATACCAAGGCGCTTGAGAGAACTCTGCTGAAGGAACTAGGCAAAATGGTACCGTAACTTCGGGAGAAGGTACGCTGCTGATGGTGAAGGACTTGCTCCGTAAGCTATTGGCAGTCGCAGATACCAGGCTGCTGCAACTGTTTATTAAAAACACAGCACTCTGCAAACACGAAAGTGGACGTATAGGGTGTGATGTCTGCCCGGTGCTGGAAGGTTAATTGATGGGCTTAGCGTATGCGAAGGTCTTGATCGAAGCCCCAGTAAACGGCGGCCGTAACTATAACGGTCCTAAGGTAGCGAAATTCCTTGTCGGGTAAGTTCCGACCTGCACGAATGACATAATGATGGCAGCGCTGTCTCCAGCAGAGACTCAGTGAAATCGAAATCGCAGTGAAGATGCTGTGTACCCGCGGCTAGACGGAAAGACCCCGTGAACCTTTACTACAGCTTTACATTGAACTTTGACCTGACTTGTGCAGGATAGGTGGGAGGCTTTGAAACCGAGACGCTAGTCTTGGTGGAGCCAATCTTGAAATACCACCCTGGTCATGTTGGGGTTCTAACTCAGGTATAACAATACCGAGGACAATGTATGGTGGGTAGTTTGACTGGGGCGGTCTCCTCCTAAAGAGTAACGGAGGAGTACGAAGGTGCGCTCAGAACGGTCGGAAATCGTTCATAGAGTATAAAGGCAAAAGCGCGCTTAACTGCGAGACCCACAAGTCGAGCAGGTACGAAAGTAGGTCTTAGTGATCCGGTGGTTCTGTATGGAAGGGCCATCGCTCAACGGATAAAAGGTACTCTGGGGATAACAGGCTGATACCGCCCAAGAGTTCATATCGACGGCGGTGTTTGGCACCTCGATGTCGGCTCATCTCATCCTAGGGCTGAAGCAGGTCCTAAGGGTATGGCTGTTCGCCATTTAAAGAGGTACGCGAGCTGGGTTTAGAACGTCGTGAGACAGTTCGGTCCCTATCTACCGTGGGCGTTGGAAATTTGAGAGGATCTGCTCCTAGTACGAGAGGACCAGAGTGGACGAACCGCTGGTGTTCGGGTTGTCATGCCAATGGCATTGCCCGGTAGCTACGTTCGGATGGGATAACCGCTGAAAGCATCTAAGCGGGAAGCCCACCTCAAGATTAGATTTCCCTAAAGAGCCGTTCAAGACTAGGACGTTGATAGGCAGGGTGTGGAAGCGCAGCGATGTGTGGAGCTAACCTGTACTAATTGCTCGTTTGGCTTGACCATACAACACCCAAGTGGTTTGTATCAAGCAATTATATCGATATCACCTTTATCCTTGATTCAGTTAGGATAAGTGATACTTAGTCAAATAAGTAAAACAAACACAGACTCATATCTAACCCCCTTTGCTGACGACAATAGCACGATGGCACCACCTGATCCCTTCCCGAACTCAGAAGTGAAACATCGTTGCGCCAATGGTAGTGTGGCTCCGGCCATGTGAGAGTAGGTCATCGTCAGCTCCCTAT
>NZ_MRYB01000025.1:0-4060 GCF_001921755.1 Psychrobacter sp. Rd 27.2
CCTTGTTAAGATTACGGCTGATAGCACCGCCTAGACACGCTCTTAACCGCTATACGCTTTCTAATGCTAGCAAGGGCATACACCCAATGTACCGCTTCGAAAGACAATATAACCACTCATTGCGTTGCTCAATATGTCTAGAACCCCCTGTCGAGAGCTTACTGTCACCCACACAATGCAGTCGTCACTGAGGCCTGCCACCCATTGCGAGGGAACAGTTACTTATTATTGAGGATTTTGAGTAACGATTAATAAACGATTAAACTTGAATAGTTTTGTTGATTTGAATTAGAATAGAGCCATAACGGGCTTTATGCTGGTCAAATAACGCACTGTGAATGCTTATTTGGTCGTTACAGTATGTTCCCCAACACGCTGTAACCGTTGATCTAATTAAACGACAAATCCCACCAGTACGTCAAGTATTGAGTGGGATTTTTTGTTATCTACAAATCAGTGCTAGTGTATTAATCTTTAAGTCACTGATACCTAAGTTTTTTTATGTTGTTAAGAAGAGCAACAAATCCAATCACGATTAATATAATTGGTAAATACCTGATCTCAACATCTACGATCTTGTTAACTCCTATCACAATAGAAACCACAGCAAATAGTATGCTTAGCCCATCATAAGCAATACCTTTGAAGGCATTAGCAATAGTAACTATAACAATCAACACCCCTGCGACTACGTAAAGAAAGCCCTCGGGAAATGTATTTGGAATCAAGTAAACCAATCCCGCAATAATCAAGAAAATCGCTACACCAATTGACCCATAGATCGTGAATTCTTGGTCTTTATCTTCGCTCTCTGCTGCATCACTCATATTGAACCCTCCACCTTTATTAAAAACCCTTCCCAGAAGGCTCATTATAGCACTAATTTGGGCTTTAAACATAGTTTTGGTGTGTAGGTAGCTAAAACAAAATAAAAAGCGTCTGAGAGCGTCTGAGAGCGTCTGAGAGCGTCTGAGAGCGTCTGAGAGTGTATTGATAAACTAAATGGAATTATTCCAATAGAAAATAATGACTGTATATCTTTGCCATGCTTAACCTGTTGTAAGGTGCTATCTCTGTATTCCTTGTGTTTACTGGGTTTTATGATTATTTAAGTAGATAAAAACTTGATTGTGATTTCAAACTATAACAGCAACACCCCATCAACTTAAAAGCCATACACAACAAGGCTTCTGTATGAGTCTGCACCCTAACTATTAAACCATCTCATTCATGACACATCCTCATAACAGTGTGGTTACACGAATTAGCTCATCATCAAAGTTAATCACTGGCTCTGTCACTGTTCAACATAGCTAATCAGAGCCAATAAAAGGATAGGGGTTATATTTAAAATATCTCAGGTATTAGCTCACTTGAAGTGTTTTGATACGGGTTAATACATTCTGCAAACTACTTAATCCCCATTGCTTACCTGTTGGTGACTTAACACCTTGCTGATTCAAATAGACAACTAAGTTACGTTGGCTCATCTGTTTTGATAATGATGACAACATAGGTGCTATCTCTTTAGCAAATTGGTCTGCTAGCTCTTTACGTTTGTTGTTAGTGGCTTTGATATTAACCTTACCCATCACACCCATAGGCTCACCACGTAGTTTCTTAGCTTGTAGTGCTGCTTTAGTTCTCTCACTGATCTTACTGGCTTCCCACTCAGCAAAGGCACTTAACTGGGTTAGTACTAATCTTGAATCACTTGTACCACTTGCTAAGTTAGGTAAGTCAGTAAATTCAATCTGAATCTGATCTAGTAGCTCAAGAAAGAATCTGACATTTCTAGCTACTCTGTCTAACTTAGCAACCAATAGCACTGCTTTGTTTTTCTTTGCGTCTGCTACTGCTTTAGCTAATTCAATACGAGTGATTTTCTTACCACTATCAATCTCAACGTATTCAGATACTACCTCAACACCTTGTCTTTGAGCTAAATAGGCTCCCACTTGTTGCTTCTGTGCTTCTAGTCCTAGACCTGAAACACCTTGTTTAGCTGTTGATACTCTGTAGTAGATAACGTATTTCATAATTGACCCAAATCTGTAACGTTCATTTAGTGTTAGGTCATTATAGATGAGATACTAGTGAATAGATACTAGCCAGCTCTTTTTTATCTATAGATATGGATAGTTATTTTCAGTTAGACTACGAGGATTTTTAGAAATGCTTATATAAATGGAATAGTAGATAATGAAAACTTGGCAAGTATTAGCATTATGTTTTTCAATAATAATTTCAGTTGCAGCTTCTGCTTTTTATCTTAAATATGAACCAAAAACAATAATAAAAACTGATACTGGGACATTTGATTTAGGAAAAGTTTTTGCTGAAATGGTTAGTATTGATATTGTTTGGGTAGACCTTTCTGGTAATGAACAGCCATTCGTTAGTGAAGCTAATTTTTATAACTCATCTCAATCAATAGCTAGAGCGCTAGTAGACCTAAATAATGAACGGAATGCTACTGTAGCAGAGCATAAAAAGACAACATACGACAAAATAAACGGTTTTGACGCAGGTAAAGTCAAGCTAAAAATCCGAACCTATATTACTTATTACAGCTCAAATTATACGAATACGCCTTACATCGGTCTCATAGGAGAAGAGACGCATAACATTCAAGGATATACGCCGCTGAAAGAGAGTGTGTATTCAATAACTGATAAAAGCTTTAAAAGAAACAGAGAAAAGGTAGAAAAAAATCTATTTCTAATTGATAAAGATGATTTTATAGCTAAACAACCTTAGAAGAACCAAAGCTATTACGATATGGTATCTCAGGTGATTTCTGCTCTACCTTTCCTATATACAAGAATCTTGAGAAGGCATCATCACAATCATCATTTAACCTTTTGTATATATCACCATTTATAGATTTGAAGTACCTAGCTGCTCTTAATCCTTGTAACTCATCCAATGCTGCTCTGGCATATTTTGGGAATGATTGAGGTATGGTCTTTCTACAATCAGCTATTACATAAAAATGAACATGAAGGAAAGGTAGTTTATTATCTGTTTTTTGCCATACAGACTTACCAACTTTGTATGCACCTGAGTCACCATTTATCTCTTTTTGAGTTGTATGTTTAAACTCAATAGAATAGGCAATAACCGTATCAGGACATAACTGATTCAATGGTCTGTACTGTCGTTTTAATGCACTCTTAAAGGATTTGATAAAATCTTCTTTCGTTACCCTAAATACTTCTGGCTCATGTATGTGGCTAACAAGGTGGAACATGCAAGGAGATGTCATATTCTCTTTAGCATGCATGAATACTCCTTCTAGCCTTTCATACTTAGTTTTTTCTATCTCGTAGGATCTCCCATTGGAAACCATCTTGATAGTCATCGTATCTTTCTTTGCCATTAAACCACCCCGATTTTCTTTTTTAGTTATTATTAATGTGACTTAGAGTAGTGACAGACTCCCCTCTACTTCTGCTCTTTAGGTACTGCTGTATTAGATATCTATATAACATGCGATAAAATCAGCACAACAAAGTACATACTTATTATGTTCATTTAACAAGTAAGAAGTAGTTATAACTGTTATATATTAAGGGATAGAGCTAGATAAGAGTACAAATACTGAGGGATAAATATTGAAGTGTTTTTAAGTAAGTATTGAGCTAAAACTTGTCCCCGTTAAGAAAATTAAAGGGATGAATCACTAAAATCATTAATATTATGACATACTACCTTACGGGTATTCAATAGCTGTTACAATTTAGTTAGCTAGACTCTAGTAATTAAACCAGTAAATGTGATAGCTATAAATTAATAATTAGTATCATAAAACTAACTCATTTGTTCCGATTATCCAGATTGAGGTTGAGGAGTTTTAGGCAACACTCACCCTAAAGCACTCACAGATAGAAATCTGCAAATCCTTTAGTGTTGTTACCCTTGAGATATTACCCGTCAATCGGCAGTATCGTCATTAGGAGGTCATCACTGTATCAAGCTGACCTTGTTAAGATTACGGCTGATAGCACCGCCTAGACACGCTCTTAACCGCTATACGCTTTCTAATGCTAGCAAGGGC
>NZ_MRYB01000026.1:0-1393 GCF_001921755.1 Psychrobacter sp. Rd 27.2
TGAGGTAGTTAATGAGTTACGAAGAAAAATGGTTTGAAATCATAGGTGATGCGATTGATAGTATACCTTCAATATATTATCTATGGTCTAAAGCGCAAATATATGTTGAAATCGAAGATAAAGAGAATATTCTACGATACCAAAACTTAATCATGCTGTTGCATAACTCATCTGTTTCTCCGTACTGTAGGTTAGGTAAAGATGTCAAATTCGGTTATGGAGGGATTGGAGTAGTAGTTCACAAAGATGCTTTAATAAGTGATGGTGTAGCTATTGGTCAAAACGTTACCATAGGTGGAGCTTCTGGAAAATTTAGAGTTAACGATAGCGGAAAAAGGGAGTTTGTGCCATTAATTCATGAAGATGTTTATTTAGCAGGCGGGTCAAAAGTGTTAGGAGGAATAGAGGTGGGGCGTTTTACAGTCGTTGGCGCCAATAGTGTTGTTACTAAGGATATCGATTCATTTAGTGTATACGCTGGAGTTCCTGCTAAAAAGATTTTAGATATAAAGAAAAGCAATGCATTGAAGTACAAATCTTATTTCCATAGATACAAAAAAGAATCTAATGAGGATTTCATAAAACACTTCCCAGATTAGAATTGAGATAACTTTTTATATCTGCTACTTCATGTTTTACAAAATAAATTGGTTTTTTATTACTAATATTTAGAATTCTGAGTAGGTTTTGTGTGGATTAAGCAATTAGATTATAATTAGGCTGCTACATATACCATTTATCTATCTTTTTAAAACTTGTATGCTAACAGTGAGTTCGTGGTAATGAAAACACTTTTTCCTTTTAAAAATCAATATATTCGAATTGCTATTGTTAGCGACATTCTCACTGCTGTATCTTTGGATGAAGAAAAAAGTACTAAGATAAAATATATAGCTAACAAGCATTGGCATTGGGTATTTAAAGTAAATAGCCCCGACTTCATCCTAGTCGAATCAGCATGGCGCGGTCACAAAGACAAATGGCGTTACAAGATAGCCAACTACCCTGATTACCCTGAGCGTAATAACGTAGATCTGCGCAAACTGTTAGAGTTGGCAGATAAGCACAATATTCCTGCTGTATTTTGGAATAAAGAGGATGGTGCTCACTTTAACCGTTTTATCGACTCTGCCAGTCTGTTTAAGTATGTACTGACTGTGGATGAAAACTGCGTCGAACGTTATCAATCTATACTAGGCCCCAATGTCAAAGTTGGGGTATTACCCTTTGCTGTGCAGCCTAAGTTTCATCACCCCAGCGATTTACCCCCGCGTTATAACGAGAGCCTGTTTGTCGGTAGCTATAGTCATCACATCCATAGTGTACGCAAGCAATGGCAGGATATGGCATTTACCGCCGCTTCTCCTTATGGCCTGACCATCGTCGACCGTAA
>NZ_MRYB01000027.1:0-1331 GCF_001921755.1 Psychrobacter sp. Rd 27.2
TGTCCCGTCCTAAAATAAGTTTACGAAAAAGGGACTTATTTATGGACAAGTTAGCAATAGCAAAGGTTAAGCGCACTCAAAAAGATTACACACTAGGCTTTAAACTCGCCGTCGTTGACAGTGTAGAAAAAGGCGACATGACCTACAAACAAGCACAATCAATTTATGGCATACAAGGACGCAGTACCGTATTGGTATGGCTGCGTAAGCATGGTAAATTAGACTGGACCCATCCCCCTAAGAGTCAGACTATGCCGCATAAAGAAACCCCAGTGCAAACCATCAAACGTCTAGAGCGTGAGTTGGCGGATGCCAAAGCACATAACCTTATTTTAAGTAAGGTTGTTGACGTCTTTGAAAGTGACTATGGAGCACCTACTAGAAAAAAGTCTTCTACGGCATCCTCTGGCAACTCAAAGAAGACAAACAAATAAGTCTAGCTCAAGGATGCCGTCTACTTGGTGTGAGCCCGCAAGCGGTATATCAACACCGTACTCGGTCACAGGAAAAAGTGAGCAGGTTCACAGTCATCAAAGACTGGGTACACGCATATCGAATGCTCATGCCTCGCATAGGTGGGCGTAAGTTATACTGGCTGATTAAACCGAAACTGATGGCTCATGGCATAAAGATGGGCCGTGATGGCTTCTTTGATTACTTAAGAGCACACCGCTTGTTAGTGCTACCTAAACGTAGCTATACAAAAACGACCTTTAGTAAGCACTGGATGAAAAAGCATGCTAATTTAATCAAAGATGCCCCTGCACCTATCAGGCCTGAACAAACACTGGTCGCTGATATTACTTATGTCACGTCCAAACAAGGAATCCACTACCTATCTTTAGTGACAGACGCTTATTCAAGACAGATCATGGGGTATCATTTAAGTGAGAGTATGCCAGCAGCTGAAGTGGTAAAAGCGCTCAAGATGGCAGCTAAAAGACGTTCTTATACTCATAAAGCCATTCATCACTCTGATAGAGGTCTTCAGTACTGTGCATCAGAGTATCAAGAGGTACTTAGATTAAACAACATCACACCGTCGATGACCGATGGTTATGATTGTTATCAAAATGCGTTGGCTGAGCGAGTCAATGGTATTTTAAAGAATGAGTTCTTGTTGTATGAATGCAATACGATAAGTGAGCTTAAACAGCTGATTGATGAGTCTGTTTATGTCTATAATCATGTTAGACCGCATTTAAGCTTAAATATGAGAACACCTGCTGAGGTACATGATAGCTATTTATGTCCTGCTTAATGTAAAAAAGCCAGATACATAAGGTATCTGACTTAGCAAAAAAACTATCAATCTATTTTAGGACGAGACA
>NZ_MRYB01000028.1:0-1293 GCF_001921755.1 Psychrobacter sp. Rd 27.2
CCTGCAAGATGCCAAAGAGCAAGTTACCCACCTTGAACGCTTACCAAAGCTTGCTGATGATATCGTAAAAACACAATTAGTTATTAATGACACTTCTAAGCAAAAACAAGCGCTGCCGATCTATTTTGCTCAGTGCTACGCCAAACTATATCAGCAAAAGCAACAGCAGTTGTCACAACAGCTAGAGCAATTAGAGCGCGATCTTGCGCAAATCGAACAACAAGAGCGTGATGCTACTGAAACAGTAAACCGCTGCCGTGATGAATATATGAACCTCGGCGGCAATCGCATTGATAGCCTAAAAAAAGACATCCAAGCTACTAAAGATACCCTTAACCGCACCAATGCGAACGCCTCTCGTTACCAAATACTATGCCGTAACCTAAGTATTAAAACCACTTTAGATGAGCAGACTTTTCACAGCAATATTACTCAAGCCAATAATATTCAAGAGCATCTCGCTGAGCAAGAAGCAGACCGTGAACGTGAATTTGGTGACTGCGCCATTGCTTTAAATGAAACTGAGGAACACCATCGAGAGCTATCAAATGAGATTGAAGCACTTAAAAGCCAACCTAACTCAAATATTCCACCGAAGTTTAACCAACTAAAAGACGCAATTTCCCGTAGTTTAGGCATTGATCCTAATACACTCATGTATATCGGTGAATTGGTCGATATAGAAGAAGATGAACAAGATTGGCAAGGCGCTATCGAGCGAGCACTTGGAGGATTAAAAACCACATTACTTGTACCAAAAGAGTATTACTCGCTTGTTACTAAATGGCTTAATAGCCAGCACACAGGATTACATGTCCGTGTACAAGTAGTATTGGATAATCAACAAGCTAAGAGCCATACTGCATTTAAAGCTGACGGTTTTTTATGTAAGCTAAAATGGCGTACTCACTCTTATCGTGACTGGCTCAAAACATTTTTATCTCGTTATGATTTGCTGTGTGTGGCTAACACCGAACAGCTCGACCGCACTGCTTTTTCAATGACTCGGCAAGGATTAATTCATAAAGAAAAAGGCCGCTTTGATAAAAAAGACTTGCAGAGTATTAATGATAGGCGTCATTGGCAACTGGGCTTTAGCAACAAAAACAAGATCGCATTGCTGCAAGTAGAAATAGAGCAGCTCAAAACAAAGCTGCAAGAAGATAGTAAACACTGGAAAGATGCACGCGCAGCCATGCGTAGTGTCAGTGAGCAAATATCCTCATGGAAGAAGTTAGAGGAATTTGAATGGTCACAAATCAATGTACCGTATTGGCAACAAAGACTGGAGCA
>NZ_MRYB01000029.1:0-1282 GCF_001921755.1 Psychrobacter sp. Rd 27.2
GAGTTCATGATTAGTCGTTGCTGTCTGGCAGTACCTGTCAGCATAGAATGAGCTTCATCAATAATTAGTATCTTTACACGGGTTTCACGAAAGGCATGAATGACCTGCAGTCTTAATTTACCAACCGATTCAGATGATCTATAGGGTAGACCAAAGGAGTCGATCAGGCTGATATAAAGATCCTTTTCATTTGCAGATGGTGGTGCTTGAATGGAACGCACAGGCAAAACTAAATCTATGTCTGAACCGCCCCGGGATTGTCGGAGACCTAATATTCTGAGAGAATACGACAATGAGAACACGACACTACACTCCTGAGATTAAAGAACGCGCCGTTCGCATGCTGATTGAAGCGTCGAGCGATTACCCCTCCACATGGTCAGCCATTCAAGCCATTGCCCCTAAGATTGGCTGCACACCTGAAACCTTGCGGTCATGGCATAAGAAGCACATCGATCAAACCATTCCAGCATCAGTGCAAGCGCAAAGCCAAGAACAACGCATTAAAGAGCTTGAACGCGAGAATAAAGAGCTCAAGCAAGCCAACGAGATTATACGTAAGGCAGCAGCTTTTTTCGCCCAGGCGGAGCTCGACCGTCCACCCAAATAATGATCAGTTTTATTGATGATAACAAAGCTGAGTATGGAGTCGAGCCAATCTGTAGAGTATTACCGATTGCCCCATCAACCTATCACCGTGCTAAAAACCTAGAATGCTGCCCTGAAAAGCGCTCCCTGCGCAGTCAGCATGACGATTATTATATCAGCGAGATTAAACGCATCTGGCAAGACAGTAAATGTCGTTATGGTGCCCGTAAAGTATGGCAACAGATGAAAGCTGACGGGTTAAAGGTTGCTCGGTGTACTATAGAGCGTTTAATGAGACAACATGGCCTACAAGGGGTCTGGCGTGGTAAGGGTAAGATTACCACCAACAGCCGTGATGACCAAAAGCGTGCTGATGACTTGGTTAATCGTAACTTTAATGCCCATCGTCCTAACCAGCTGTGGGTGGCTGACTTTACTTATATCAAGACAACGAGCGGCTGGGTCTATACCGCCTTTATTATTGATGTATTTGCTCGCGCTATTGTGGGCTGGAAAGTCTCTAATCGCATGAATACTGATATGGTAATGGCGGCATTAAACCAAGCAATAGCAGATAGAAACAATCCCAAAGATGTCATTCATCACAGTGATCGAGGGGTTCAGTACTTGTCCATCCGTTACACAGACAAGATGGCTGACTGCGGTGTGATTGCCTCTGTGGGCACGACTGGTG